>JALZHR010000514.1 GCA_030860665.1 Acidobacteriota bacterium | reverse complement strand
TGTTAAAGAATTTAAGAAAATCGATACCGCTCGGATTAATTTTAGTTTTCAGTTTTCTGATTGGCGGCGCGGAAGGCGTCAAAGGTCAGTATCGCGGCGACCAAGCAGTCATCAACGAAGCGCAGCGCATCACGCGCGACGTGTTTACGGTCGCGGGCAGAACGCCGCAGGGCGCGAGAATCTACGCCGTTCGCCAGCCGAACGCGAGAATGCTGGCGGCGATTGACGATGGATTGAACGATTTATTCGACGCCGCCGAAAGAAACGGTTATCAAAGGCGTCTGAATCATTCGGACTACGTGATTTTTATCGCGCGCGCCGACCGCCGCTTTAATCGCGACGGGCAGTATTCGCCGGACATCGCCGTTCCGACCGGGCAATACGCGGGCAGCGTCTACGACCAGGGCGGCTTTATCTACGCGGCGGGAATGGTAATCGGCTATAATCCGCTGGCGTTCGTCATCGCCGAGCACGACCGCGATTACCCGCGCGTTTCCGAAGCCGTGCGCAACGAGGGCGAGCATCTGGTGCTCTATCACAACGACCGCCGACGCTACAACGCGACTCTCGACCACAGCCGCGGCGGCGGGCACCCGATTATGCCGTAAGCGTAAATCAATGCAAAATGCAAAATGCAAAATAGAAGGATTTAAGATTTAAGATTAAATTAATCCTTCCATTTTGCATTTAGCATTTTCGACGTTTTGCATTTTCGACGTTTTGCATTTTTGACGTTGCTGAGATGCGAAAAGCCCTCGCTCATATTAAATGAGCGAGGGCTTTTCTGACAGGAGAATGTAATTTTGCAGCCTAGCGGTAAATGCTTTCGCCGCGATAGCTGCGCCATTCATTCTCGAAATATTGGGCGTCTTCGTCGCTGCGCGGGTTGACGCCCATCACGATGCCGCCGTTTTTAACGCCTTCTTCATATTCTTTAGCGCGGTCTTCGGGAATGCCCGAGCCGACCAGCGCGCCGACTAGTCCGCCGGTCAAGCCGCCCGCGCCCGCGCCCGCCAGCGCCGCGGCGATCGGTCCGGCGATGACCAAGCCCAAGCCCGGAATCAAAACGTTCGTTCCGATGGCGGCGATGCCGCCGATGATTGCGCCGAGCGTTCCGCCGATTGCCGAGCCAGCGCCAGCGCCTTCCAGCGCCTTCGTGCCGAACCCGCCGTCGGCGGCGTCGGCGTCAGAAAAATATTTGCTGCGCGTTTCGTCCGACATCAGCAGATTGACGTCGTCGTTCGTGTAGCCGCGGCTGGTCAGCGAGCCGTAGGCGCGCTCGGCGCTCTCGCGGTCGCGAAACATTCCCGTCAGCATCCGGTTGTTCGCCTGGCGCTGCGCGCCGGAATTAGCCTGCATTTCGCCCTGGCGCTCGACCGATTCATTGCCCGTCACCGCGCCGTAAGCGTCCTTCACGTTGCCGCTGATGCGGTCGCCCGCAGCCGAAGCTTCTTCGCCGAATGTTCCTGAAGAAGAACCCGTTCCCGCGCCTGTGCCTGTTCCTTGATTGTTCATTTTAGAGACTCCCTTTGTTCGTTAGATTTTTTCTAGTATGCCAAGCCGAGCTGAATTGCCGGCGTGATACCTGAAAGGGCTTCTAGAGCAAGCATTATGCCAGTTAATATTATTTTTGAACAAATCGTTTGACCGCTTGCTTTACAGCGGGCGCGACGGCGCGCGCGGAGGAAATTAAATTCTTCTTTCGTAATACTTGCGAACAAATGTTTTGTAATGATTTAAGACATAATCACAGGTGGTTGAAACAAGGGCGGAAATGTGTTTATCTGTGATTTGTCCTTCTCGGATTAATTTATGAAAAATTTAATATCGGCTTTTATCGCGGCATTTCTGATGACGATTTCAATTTCCGGACAACAGCAACAGCAGCAGCAGCAGCAGACAAACATAAGCGAAGCGAATTTCCGAGTTTACGACCGGCAGGGAAACGCGTCGAGCGTGGAAAAAATCATCGAATCGCTGAAGGCGGCGGACGTCGTTTTTCTCGGCGAAAACCACGACGACGCGACGGCGCATTATCTGCAAAACGAAATCTTTCGGCGCGCTTTTGAAAGATACGGGAAAGAGCGCGCGCTGGCTTTATCGCTGGAAATGTTCGAGCGCGACGTGCAGATTGTGGTTGACGAATACCTGAAAGACCTGATTTCGGAAAGCCATTTTCTGCTGAGCGCGCGCGCGTGGGGAAATTACAAAACCGATTACAAGCCGCTGGTCGAATTCGCCAAAGCCAACCGGCTCGAAGTCATCGCCGCCAACGCGCCGCGCCGCTACGTCAATATGGTTTCCCGAAACGGGCGCGAATCTCTGAACCGGCTGTCGCCCGAAGCCAAGCGCTGGCTCGCGCCCCTGCCTTACGCCGCCGCGTCCGACGCTTACGCCGGAAAATTCAGCGCGCTGATGGGCGGGCGGCAGAATTCCGGCTCGACGACGCCTGTCAAACACAGCCCGATGCTCGACGCGCAGGCGCTCTGGGACGCGACGATGGCTTTTTCGATTTCCGAATATCTGAACCGCTCGAAAAATCCGCTGGTCGTGCATCTGAACGGTTCGTTTCACACCGAAAACCGATTGGGAACGCCCGAGCATCTTTTAAAATACGCGCCGCAAACGAGATTTCTGGTCGTGACGATGCGTTATGAAGAAGATTTTACGAATTTCAATAAGACAAAACACTCGGATTTGGGCGATTTCGTGGTTTTAACCGACGCGAAAGTTCCGCGCAGTCAAAAATAACAAAGTAAAACGCTCGGATTATCGCAGAAACTCGCTGCGCACGACTTCGTTGTAAATATAAAGAGAAACGCTTTTTAAACGCGAAACGCGGAACGATGAATTCGATAAGTTAAAACTGCAATTCATCGTTCCGCGTTTCTCATTCCGCGTTCCGCATTTAGTTGGCTTTCGTCGCCGTAAAGGTTATCTGCGGCAGACCGGCGGCGGTCATCGTGCCGGTCATTTTGTCGCCTTCGACTTTGCCTTCCAGCTCGATTTGAATCGCCTGACCCTGAATTTCGACATTGAGCGTGGCGGTCAGATTGTTGCCGCTGACTCTGCCTTTTTCGAGCGTGCCGCCGCCGTGCACCGACGCGACAGTGCCGGTAAAATCCGAGCCATTTTGTTTCAAATCCAGCAGGACTTCGACCGTATCGCCGCCGACATCAGCCGTCATTTTCCATATTCCGCCGACCTTCGCGGACGGCGCGGAATTCGTTTCCGGCTTTTTCGCGCCGGCGGTTACGGTGTTCACGTCGACGGTTATTTCCTTGAGTCGCTGCATCACTTCCGGCGTTCCGCCCGGCTGAAAGCGCCCGCCCAGATATTTCGCCAGAAATTCCTCGCCGCGCGCGAACATCGCCATATTGTTGACCGGGCGCGCGAAACCGTGTCCTTCGTCCGGCGCGAGCAGGTATTCGACCGGATAGCCGCGGTCGCGCAGCGCGACGACGATTTGGTCTGACTCGCGCTTATTGACGCGCGGGTCGTTTGCGCCCTGAACGACCAGCAGCGGCGTCTTGATGCGGTCGGCGTAGGTCAAAGGCGATTGTTTAATCAGCAATTCTCTGCCTTCCGGCGTGTTCGGATTGCCCATTCTTTCATAAAAGATAATTTTGCCCGCTTCCCAGTAGGGCGGGATGGATTCGAGCAGCGTTATCAGGTTCGACGGCGCGACGATGGCGACCGCCGCCGCGTATAAATCCGGCGTGTAGGTGACGCCCGCCAGCGTCGCGTAGCCGCCGTAAGAGCCGCCCATAATCCCGACGCGTTTCGGGTCGGCGACGCCCTGCGCGACCAAATGCTTGACGCCCCACGTGATGTCGTCCTGCATTAACTGTCCCCACTGCTTGTTTCCGGCGTTCAGAAATTTTTTGCCGAAGCCGGTCGAGGCGCGGAAATTCGGCATCAGCACGGCGTAGCCGCGATTTGCCAGAAATTGCGCGATGCTGTTGTAGCCCCACGTGTCGCGTCCCCAAGGTCCGCCGTGCGGCACGACGACGAGCGGCAGATTTTTCGGCTCGACGCCTTTCGGCAAGGTCAGATAAGCGGGAATTTCCAAGCCGTCCGACGATTTGTAGCGAATCGGCTGCATCTTTGCGAGAGCTTGCCGCGGCAGCTTTTCGCGCACCTGGTAGAGCGTCGAGAGATTTTTCGTTTTGCGGTCGTAGAGCCAGACCGTTCCCGGGTCGATGTCGCTGAAAGAGGAGAGAATCCAGAGATTTTCGTCCTTAGTCGAAGAATTAAAGCTGATTTCGCGCTCGCCGCCGAGAAGTTTTTTAACCGTGTTGTAGTCTTTCTCGTAAGCCTTGTCCTTGAAATAAAGGCGCGTTTTATCGTCCGTGTAGCGGGTCAGGACGATGTTTTTCGTTTTGTCGGAAATGACCAAGCCGCCGAAATCGACGCGGTTCAGCGGGTCCTGCTCGACCATTTCTTCCTTGCCGCTTTCCGGGTCGAACAGAACCAGCCGAATCAAATCGACGTTGTCGCCCTTGTTGGTCTGCATATAAACTCGCTTATCGTCACGGTGAAAAGCGACCGGAGAGCAGCTTTCAAAAATGCCGCACGAATAAACTTTCGTGAATTTTCCGTCCGCATCGACGCGCAGGATTTCCGTTTCGCCCGCCGGCGTCGTCCGCGTCGCCAGCCGCAACCGGTCTTTGTGGTCGAAAACCCAGCCGGTCAGGCGTTCCGTGTTTTTGCGAATCAGCGTGCGCTCGCCGGTCGAGATTTTGACTTTGTAAAGGTCGTGCCAGGCAGGCTCGCGGTCGTTCAAGCCGACGTAGATGGCGTCCGGGTCGGTTTCGGGAACGTTGTAGATAAAGGCGCGCGCCTTTTTCGCGTCGGTCAGATTGCGCGCCGCCGGTGTGTCCGCGCCCGCCGCCGCAGCTTCAGCCGGGTTGACGGCGTAAACGTTGAAATTTTCGTCGCCGTCGTTGTCCTTGACGAACAAAATATATTTCCCGTCGCGGCTCCAGAAATAATTCGGAATCGGGCGTTTGGCTTCCGCCGTCACGACGCGCGCCTTTTCAAACGGCTCGCTGACGCCTTTGACCCAGATGTTGCGCACGTTTTTGTAAGGCTTGATAAAGGAGATAAATCTGCCGTCGGGCGAGATTTGCGCGCCCGCGATTTCCGGGTTGCCGAAAAAGATTTCGCGGTCAATCAGCGGCGGCATCGTATCTTTGCTTTGCGGCTGCTGCTGCGCAGAGCCGTTCACGGCGGCGAAAGTTAAAAAACCCGCACCGATAGTGAAGGCGATTAGTAAACTTCTTAGCATTTTTTTATACACCTCAAAAGGAATTTATGGATTGCGGATAAGTGCAAATAGAGCTTACGGCGACCGGAAAGTGAATGTTCCGAAAAACATATCTTAATCTTCAAGCCAGGATTTTTTCCCGAATTTATGCTCGCCGAAATAATTTTTAAAAAGCTCGATTTCCGGCTCTGCGTCATTTCTTAAAACGATGCTGACGACATCATAACGGATTTTCGCGTCGTGCAGGTAAAAAATCCATCGATACATCCGCGCCGTGCGGATAATCTGCCGCTGTTTTCGCAAATCGACGGCGGCGAGCGGCGCGGCGAACTCGTCGTCGGCGCGCGTCTTGACCTCGATAAAACACAGGAAATTTTCATCGTAGGCGATTAAGTCGATTTCGCCCGTCACAATCGCGCCGCGCCGGTTGCGCCCGACCGGAGTTCTGAAATTCGCGCAGACGACGCGATAATTTTTCTTTAAAAGATATTCCAGCGCGAGCCGCTCGCCGCGCGCGCCGAACGAACTTGTCGTTTCTTCCGTAAAATGTTTATCTGGAAATAAAGAGAAATTTTTCATCCGTAAACCGAACAAGGGTAATATATATGAATAAAAAACAAATACAAATCTTATTAACCGTTCTCGCCATACTGCCTTTGACGGCTTTAACCGCCGTCTGCCAGTCGCGCCCGACGACCGGCGGCGAAAATACGGGAAACCTGCCGAAAGTCGTCAATTTCAGCGCGCCGCAGCGACACGAAATCAAACCGGAAAGCCTGCCAAAACCCTACGAGACGAAAAGCGCATTTCGCGCCTCGAAAGTCGTCGCGCAGCCGCCGGACGCCGTTCTGAATCTGCCGAAAGGCTTTCAGCTCAACGTTTTCGCCGAGGGCAATTTTACTTATCCGCGCTGGATGGCGCTCGCGCCGAACGGCGACGTTTTCGTGGCTGATTCGCGGGCGAATGCAATCGTCATCCTGCGCGACGCGAACAAGGACGGCGTCGCCGAGCAGCGTTTCACTTTCGCCGATAATTTGTCGCAGCCGTTCGGGATGGCTTTTCAACGGGACTGGTTCTACGTGGCGAATACCGATTCGGTCGTCCGGTTTCGCTATAAATCCGGTCAGACACGCGCGGAAGGCGCGCCCGAAAAATTGATAGAGCTGACCGAAGGCGGCTACAACCAGCACTGGACGCGCAACATTATTTTCTCGCCCGACGGCAAAAAGCTCTACGTTTCAATCGGTTCGAGCGGAAATTACCAGCCGGAATCGGACGAGCGCCGAGCCGCCATCGCCGAATACGACCCGAACGGCGGCAGTTACAGGCTCTACGCCACCGGTCTGAGAAATCCAATCGGGCTGGCGTGGAATCCGAAAACGGGCGAGCTTTGGACGGCGGTCAACGAGCGTGACGGTCTGGGAGACGACCTAGTGCCGGATTTCGTGACGAGCGTCAAAGACGGCGGTTTCTACGGCTATCCTTACTACTATATCGGTCGGAATCGCGAGCCGCGCCTGATGAGCGCCGACGTCGGCAAGCTGAAAGCCCCGATTGTGCCGGACGTGCTGGTAACCTCGCATTCGGCGGCGCTCGGCATCGTTTTCTACGACGGGAAAATGTTTCCGAAGGAATATCAGGGCGACGCTTTCATCGCGCTGCACGGCTCGTGGAACCGGCAGAAACTGACCGGCTATAAAATCATCCGCGTGCGTTTTGAAAACGGAAAGCTCGCCGGAAACGGCTACGAGGATTTTCTGACCGGCTGGCTGCCGAACGAAAATTCCAACGAAGTCTGGGGCAGACCCGTCGGCTTGCTGGTCAATTCGGACGGCTCGCTGCTGATTGCCGACGACGGCGCAAAGAAAATCTGGCGCGTCAGTTATAAATAAAATTGTAATCGGGAACGCAGGGGCACGCCCAGGCGCCTGCCCCTGCAAAATTATTTTTGCAGTGCGCTTGTATTTTTTCCGGCTAAAATCGTGACAGTATAAATCGAGGAGAAATTTTCCAGCGGTTGGAAATAAAATGAAACGCGTTCTAAAGATTATCGTCGTCGCTTTATTCGTCGGTTTTATCGTTCTTCAATTTATCCGTCCGGATATGACGAACCCGCCGGTCGTGCCGGAGCTGACGCTGGAAGCGGCGACCGAAGTGCCCGAAAATGTCCGGAGAATTCTGACCCGCTCGTGCGCCGATTGTCATTCCAACAATACGGTTTACCCGTGGTATTCGCACATTCAGCCTTCGGGCTGGTTTCAGGACTCTCACATTCGCGACGGTCGCGCGGAACTGAATTTTTCCGAGTGGGCGAAGCTCGAAGACCGCCGCAAGAAGCGTAAATTAGAAGAAATCTGCGAGCAGGTCGAGACGCGCGAGATGCCGCTGGCGTCGTATCTCTGGCTGCACCGGGACGCGCAAATGTCGGACGAGGAAATCCGCATCGTCTGCGACTGGACGAAAGCCGAAATCGCCAGGCTCGCCGCGACCGGCGCGCAAAGTAAATAATTCGGCGGGAACTTTTTTCCTTTTAAAGCATCAAATAACCGACAGCCCTTTAAAACAAATAAAATTCGAGGATTTTAATGAGAAAAAATATTTACCTGATAATATTATTTTGTCTTGCTCTTTTTCCGCTTGCGGCTTCGGCGCAGAAAATCGGCAAGCCGACGCTCGTGCCGACCGAGGCGACCGAATCGCAGAAACAGCTTATTCGACAGGGAGTCGCGCTGCACGACCAGAAAAAATATGACGAAGCCGTCAAAAAATACGAGCAGGTTTTGCAGGAAAATCCGAACAACGACCTGGCTCTTTACGAGATGGCGCTTTCGCTTTACAACAAGAAAGATTTTCCGAAAGCATTGGAAACGGCTTATAAGCTCGTCCAGTATAAAGGAAAAACCGGACTGCTCGGCTACGTCTTGATTGCCAACATTCTGGACGACGAAGGAAAGCCGAAAGAAGCAATCGAGATTTACCAGAAAGCCATCAAGCAATTGGACGGCGACCCGGAATATCAGCCGCACTTGTCTAATCTACACCTTAATCTCGGCGTGACCTATGTGCGGCAGAAGCAGTATAAGGAAGCGCGCGAGGCTATGAAAAAAGCCGTTCAACTCGATTTCAACTACCCCAGCCCGCATTATATGCTGGCGGAGATTTATCAGGGCTCGAAATACAAAGTTCCGGCGATGCTGGCGGCGGCGCGCTTTATCACGATGGAAATAAACTCGTCGCGCTCGCAGCGCTCGGTCGCTATTTTTCTCGACACTCTGAAAAGCGCGAAAAAGGACGAGAAAACCGGCAACATCAATATCTTTCTCGATTTTAACGCGCCGAAAGACGAAGGCGATTTCGGAATGTATGAATTGATTCTCGGCACTCTGACCTCCGTCAAAGACGAAAAGGATAAAAACAAGACCGAAGAAGAGATTTTCGCAGGCGCGGTCGATACGCTCATCGCGCTTTTAGAGGAAGATAAAAAACTGGCTTCGACCTTTGTCGGAAAAACTTATGTTCCGTTTATGGTCGATATGAAGAAAAGCGGTTATTCCAAATTCTTTGCCTACCTGGTTTTGCAGCAGCAGGGCAACAAACAAGCCGAAAAATGGCTGATTGACCAGGGACAGAAAACCATAGATTTCATCAATTGGGCGAAAAGCTACCAGTTAAGAAAATAAGATTAACTGAGAGCTGAGAGCTGAAAACTGACGGCTGAGAGATGACAGTTATTTTCAGTTCTCAGTTTTCAGCTCTCAGCTCTCAGTTATCACCTACCAACATCGTTCCCGTTCCTTCGTCGGTGAAAACTTCCGACAAAAGCGCATTGCGCGTCGTGCCGCCGATGACGTGCGCCGAGCGCACGCCGCGCCGCAGAATGGAAATCAGGCTTTGCAGCTTCGGAATCATTCCGCCGGTCGCGCGCCCGTCGGCAATCATCGCTTCGGCTTCGGCGGCGGAAAGGCGCGACAGCTTGGTTTCGGGCTTGGCGGCGTCCGTGTAAATCCCGTTTACGTCCGACAGCAGAACGAGCTTTTCGGCGTTTAGCTGAACGGCGATTTCCGAGGCAATCGTGTCGGCGTTGATATTGAAAACCGTGCCTTTGTCATCCGCGCCGAGCGAGGAAATCACGGGCAGATAATCGTTTTCCAGCAGCAGCATCAGCAGACGCGAATTTATCTCGACCACGTCGCCGACGTGCCCGAAATCAATCGTTTCGGTCTCGCCCGTCTGCCTGTTCGTCACTTCCCGCGGCGGGCGGCGAACGGCTCTCACCACGCCGCCGTCGATGCCGGAAAGCCCGACCGCTTCGACGCCGCGATTGCGCAGGGCGGCGAGAATGTCCGTGTTGATTTTCCCGGCGAAAATCATTTTCGCCAGCTCCAGCGTATCGTCGTCCGTCACGCGCCGCCCTTCGATAACCGTCTGCACGACGCCGAGCTTGTCGGCGAGCTGCGTCAGTTGTTTGCCGCCGCCGTGAATGACGCAGAGCCTGATTCCGACCTGATGCAGCAGCGCCAGCTCTTCCGTTAAAGACAGAAGATTTTCGCGGTCTTCGGTGACTTTGCCGGAAAATTTGACGACGAAGGTTTTGCCTTTAAAGCGTTGAATATAGGGCAGAGCCTCGCGCAGGAGATTTAGATTTTCACCAATCATTTTATCAATTTTGCCATAATCGCCTTTTGCACGTGAAGGCGGTTTTCCGCTTCGTCAATCACGACTGAGTTTGCCGAATCAATCACGCCGTCCGTCACGATTACATTGCGGCGCACCGGCAGGCAGTGCATAAAAATAGCGTCGTTCGCCCGCCGCATTTTCGCTTCGTCGACAATCCATTTACCGCGATAGACGGCGCGCTCGGCGATGTCCTGCGCGCTGTTGCCGTAATGCCGAAAGCTGCCCCAGCTTTTCGCGTAAACGACTTCCGCGTCTTCAAAAGCCGAATCCATATCGTTCACGATTTCGACGCTGCCGCCGTTTTCCCGCGCCTCGTTTTCGATTTCCCGCATCAATTCCGCGTCCAATTCAAAGCCTTTCGGGTGCGCGATGCGCAAATCGTGACCGAATTGGGCGGCGGCTAATGCAAAACTGTTCGGCACAGCCATCGGCAGCGGCTTCGGATGCCACGCCCACGTCAGCAAAACGCGTTTTTTCGCCGCGCCGAATCTTTCGCGAATCGTCATCATATCCGCCATCGACTGGCACGGGTGGTGCATCGCCGATTCCAGGTTAATCAAGGGCTTGGTCGCATATCGCGCAAACGCCGACAAAACCGGCTCGGTTCTTTCCAGTTCCCAGTCTTTTAATTCGGCAAAGGTGCGCACGCCGATTGCCGCGACGTATCTTTCCAGCACGCGCACAAACTCTTTTAAATGCTCGGTCTTATCGCCGTCCATCACCACGCCGTCGCGATGTTCCAGCGTCCAGCTCGTTCCGCCCGGCTCTAAAATCACCGCGTTTCCGCCAAGCTCGTAAACGCCGACCTGCATCGAGGCGCGCGTCCGCAGCGATGGATTGAAAAAAACAAGCGCGATTGATTTTCCGCTCAAAGGTTTTTCGCTCGTCTCGCCCGCTTTAAATCGCCGCGCCGATTCGATTATTTCTTCAAGCTCGGCGCGTGAAAAATCGTTTGTTTTCAGAAAATTATTCATTATCGACTCAGGCTATATGAAAAACTCGTTCCGGCAGTTCTCCGTTCTCCTCGAAATACTTTTTAATTCTATACGCCAGCGCCGCCGCGCAGCGCTCGTCATATAAATTGGCTGGCTCAATAATTACCGGTTTCCAGTCATCTAAATTCAGTTTAAATTTTCCCGCGAGATTTTCTTCACCGATATAATCCGGATAAAACCTGTAAACAACTTCAGGCTCGAAACTTACGTTCCTAATGCCTTCATAATTAAAAATGCTCATAATTTATTTTACCGTTTTTACGCCGTCAGCATTTATTTCCGAAACATAAACATTAAAATCAATTTCGGTCTGCCCGTAAATTTCGCGCATCGCCGTTTCGACTTTTTGAGCCGTTTCCAAAGTTTCGCTCAGCATAAAAACGCTCGGACCCGAGCCGGAAATGCCGCCGCCGAGCGCGCCCGCGCGCAGCGATTCGCTTTTCAAATCATCAAAGCGCGGAATCAGGGATTTTCTGACCGGCTCAATCAGAAAATCTTCGAGCGAGCGCGAAATCAGTTCATAATCGCCTTTCGACAAAGCGGCGACGAGCGCGCCGACGTTGCTCCATTGCCGAATTGCGTCCTTAAGCGGAACTTCTTTCGGCAAAATCTCGCGCGCGTAGGAAGTTTTGATTTCGATTTGCGGGTGAATGACCGTGGCGAACAGCGCCGGAAATTCGAGCGAAACGATGTCGAGCGGGTCGGCGCAGCGAACCAGCACGAAACCGCCGAAAAGACACGGCGCGACGTTGTCGGCGTGGCGCGACTCAGAAGCGACGAATTCGCCCGACATCGCAAATTCGGCGAGCGCGGCGCGCGAAAAACGATTTTCCAGCAGCCGGTTTGCCGCCGCGACCGCACCGACGGCGCTCGCCGCGCTCGAACCGATGCCGCTGCCCGGCTTGATGCGTTTCGCGATTTCGACTTCAAAGCCGACGCGTTCCTCGATTTCATCCAGCATCGCCAGAAGCGCGACGCCCGCGACGTTTTTTTCGGCTTCGGTCGGCAGATTGAATTCGTCGTGATTGACGATTTTTACGGTCTTTTCATCAATCAGGCGCACGGTCATCCGGTCGCACGGCGCTTCGAGCGCGAAGCCGAGACAATCGAATCCGCAGACGACGTTTGAAACCGTCGCGGGCGCGAGAACGCTGATTTCCTTCATAATTTAGCAAATGTCGAAATTCGTATTAAAATGCAAAATGCAAAATGCAAAGCGCAAAATGAAAGAATGAATTTAATTCCGAATCTTAAATTCCAATCCTGATATTTTGCATTTTGCACTTTGCATTTTGCATTTATGAAATACTTTAGCACAAACCGGAAATCGGCTCACGCGACCTTTCGCGAAGCCGTTTTAAACGGTCAGCCGCCCGATAAAGGCTTATATTTTCCCGAAAAAATTCCTCAGCTTGCGGCTGATTTTTGGAAAGACTTTCCGGCGAAATCGAAAGAGCAAATCGCTTTTGAAGTGATAAAGCCGTTTGTCGGCGCGGAGATTCCCGACGAGACGCTTTTCGAGATTTGCGCCGAGACGGTGAATTTTGATTTTCCGCTCGTCAAAATCGCCGGTTCGATTTACACTTTGGAGCTTTTTCACGGCGCGACGCTTGCTTTTAAAGATGTCGGCGCGCGGTTTATGAGCCGCTGCCTGCGCTGGTTTTCGCGGGAAAAACGCGAGAAAACCGTCGTCATCGTCGCCACTTCGGGCGACACGGGCGGCGCGGTCGCCAACGGTTTTTACGACGTCGCGGGCGTCGAAGTCGTGATTTTGTACCCGCGCGGGAATGTCAGCCGCGTGCAGGAATTGCAGCTTGCGACGCTCGGAAAAAACGTGACGGCGCTCGAAGTCGAAGGGAATTTCGACGACTGCCAGACGCTGGCGAAAACCGCGCTCGCCGACGAGGAACTGAAAAAACGCGTTTTTCTGACCTCGGCAAATTCGATAAACGTCGCGCGCTGGCTGCCGCAGCAGTTTTATTATTTTTACGCTTTGCAGCAATGGCGGGAAGACGCCGCGCCGGTCGTCAGCGTTCCGAGCGGAAATTTCGGCAATCTCGCGGCGGGCGTTCTGGCTCACGTCCGAGGCTTGCCAGTCGAAAAATTCATCGCCGCCTGCAATGCGAACGACGCCGTTCCGCTGTTTCTCGAAAGCGGGAATTTTCAGTCGAAGCCTTCAATCGCCACGCTTTCAAACGCGATGGACGTCGGCAACCCGTCGAATTTCGTGCGGATTCTGGAAATTTTCGAGCACGATTATCCGAGGCTGAAAGATAAGCTGGAAGCCTTCAGCGTCTCGGACGAAGCGACCGCGCGCGCGATGCGCGAGGTTTACGAAAAACACGGCTACGTTCTCGACCCGCACGGCGCGGTCGGTTTTTCCGCCCTGTCCGAATATCTGCGAAAAAATCCGGCTCGAAAAGGCTTTTTTCTGGAAACAGCGCACCCGGTCAAATTCGATTCGGTCGAAAAAATCGTCGGGACTTACGGCGAAACGCCCGCAGCCGTAAGCGATTTGCTGAAGCGCGAAAAGCAAAGCGTCCGAATGAAAGCCGGTTACGAAGATTTGAAAGAGATTCTGTTAGGGAAGATTTAGCCGCAGAGAAAGAAGAACGCGTAATGCGGAACGATGAATTCGACGTGTCGAATCTGCAATTTATCCTTCCGCGTTCATCCTTCATCGTTTCCTTCGCTCTGTGGCAAAAATAAATATGAAAGTTTTAAAATTCGGCGGCTCGTCCGTCGGAAATGCGGAAAATATCGAAAAGGTCGTCCGGATAGTCGGAAGTGCGGTCGAAAAAGATTCGTGCGTCGTCGTTTTGTCGGCGATGCAGGGCACGACGGACGCTCTGATTGAAGCCGGAAAACTCGCCGAAAGCGGCGACGCGAGATTTCGCGAAAAAATCAGGGAAATCGAAGCCGGACATTCCGAAGCCGTTCGCCTGTTATTGCCTTTCGGCGCGCAGCAGGACGAGCTTTTGAGCTTTGTCGAAAAGACGGTCGGCGAGCTTGAAAGCATCTGCGAAGGCGTTTTTCTGCTGCGCGAGCTGAGCGCGCGGACGCTCGACCGGATAGCGAGTTTCGGCGAAATTCTTTCGACCCGAATCGTCTCCGCCAAATTCGACTCATTGGAAATCGAAAACGTTTGGAAAGATTCGCGCGAGCTGATTCGCACCGATTCAAACTTCGGCTTCGCGGCGGTCGATTTTCCGAAAACCAACGAGCAAATCAGGGAATTCTTTCAGAGTTCAAACGCCAGGCTTCACATTCTGCCCGGTTTTATCGCGTCGGATGCCGGCGGTATCACAACGACGCTCGGACGCGGCGGCTCGGATTACACGGCTTCGATTCTGGCGGCGGCGCTCGAGGCGAAGGTGCTGGAAATCTGGACGGACGTTTCGGGAATGATGACCGCTGACCCGCGCATCGTCCGCAACATTCGCCGCATCTCGCACGTCACTTATCGCGAGGCGATGGAGCTTTCGCATTTCGGCGCGAAGGTGATTTACCCGCCGACGATTCAGCCGGTGATGGCTAGGCGCATTCCGGTCTGGATAAAAAACACGTTCGCGCCCGATGATTTCGGCACTTTGATTGAAGCGGAAATCGCCGACGGCGGCGAAAGGGAAATCATTCGCGGCATTTCGAGCATCGACCGGATTTCGGTTTTAAATCTGGAAGGCAGCGGAATGGTCGGCGTCCCGGGCTTTTCCAAGCGTCTTTTCGATGCGCTTTCGCGCGCGCAAATCAACGTCATCCTGATTACGCAAAGCTCGTCCGAGCATTCAATCTGCGTCGCCATCGAGGAAAAATGCGGCGCGCCGGCGAAACAGGTCGTCGACCGCGAATTTGAATACGAGATTGCGGTCGGAAAAATCGAGCCTCTGCGCGCGGAAAACGGTTTTTCGATTCTCGCCCTTGTAGGCGACAATATGAAAAATCACCCGGGCATCAGCGGAAAGATGTTCGCCGCGCTCGGCGCGCAGGGCGTCAACGTCCACGCCATCGCGCAAGGCTCGTCCGAGCGCAATATTTCCGCGATTATCAGCTCGAACGACGCGCGCAAAGCCGTCAACACGCTGCACGAAGAATTCTTTTCGGACGGCAAAAAACAAATCAATCTTTTCGTCGTCGGCGCGGGAACGGTCGGCAGCCGCCTGCTCGACCAAATCCGCCAGCAGCAGGAATATCTGTCGGAAAAAATGCGTCTCAGCGCCCGCGTCGTCGGCTTGGCGAACAGCCGCCGGATGATTTTCGACGAGGACGGAATCGATTTGTCGAATTGGCAGGAAAAATTGAGCGAAAATGAATTTTCCGAAGCCCGAAGCCCAAAGACCAAAGACCGATTTACTGATTTAATCATCGAAAAAAACTTAAGAAACTCGATTTTCATCGACGTAACCGCGAGCGCGAAAGTCGTCGAAACATATCCGAAACTCCTGGCGAAAAGCGTTTCGGTCGTCGCCTGCAACAAAATCGCGTGTTCTTCCGAGTTTGCGAAATATCAGAATTTAAAAGATTTGGCGCGGGAATTCAACACGGCTTTTCTGTTTGAAACCAACGTCGGGGCGGGGCTGCCCGTTATCAACACGCTCAACGATTTGATGCGCAGCGGCGATAAAATCAATCGCATCGAAGCGGTTTTGTCCGGGACGCTGAATTTTGTTTTTAATAATTACGACGGCTCGCGCTCGTTTTCCACGGTCGTCCGGCAGGCGCAAGACGAGGGCTACACCGAGCCTGACCCGCGGCTGGATTTAAGCGGAACGGACGTGGCGCGAAAGATTCTGATTCTAGCGCGCGAAGCCGGATTCCGGCTGGAAATGGCGGACATCGAAAACAAAAGCTTTCTGCCCGAATCGTGTTTGCAGGGCGGCGTCGAGGATTTCTACGCGGAAATGGAAAAGCACGAAAGCTATTTCCGCGAGCTGCTGGAAACGGCGCGAAGCCGCGATTTATCTTTGAAATATATCGCTTCGTTCGACGACGGAAAAGCGTCGGTCGGCTTGCAGAGCATCGACAAAACGCACAATTTCGCCAACCTTTCCGGCAAGGACAACGCCGTTTTGTTCTACACGAACCGTTATGCGGAACAGCCTTTGGTCGTCAAAGGCGCGGGCGCGGGCGCGGACGTGACGGCGGCTGGCGTTTTCGCCGATATTATCCGCGCAGCGAGGATTTAAGAATCAGCCGCGAAAGAACACTAAAAGACACGAAAAGGAAATAAGAAAAATCGTCCACGAATGAACGCAGATAAACACAGATAAGAAGTAATAAAATCCGTGTTCATCCGTGTTATCTATAGGCTTTTATTTCGTGTTTCTTTTGGGTTATTTCGTGGCTAAATTATTGATTAATAAATCTATTTCCTCGATTCCGACGCACAAAGGCGGCAGCAGTCTTAAAACGTTCGGATTGCTGGACGTTCCGGTGATGATTTTGTTTTCGAGCAGTTTCCGGTGAACGGGCGCGCATTTGTCTTTAAATTCGATTCCTAAAAGACAGCCTTTGCCGCGCAGCGCCGCGACCGACGGAATTTCCTTCAATCGCTCGCGCAAATGGTTTTCGACGGCTTTCGCGTTTTCCAGCATCCGGTCGTTTTCAATCGCTTCGAGCGTCGCCAGAGTTGCCGCCATCGCCAGCATTCCGCCGCCGAAAGTCGTCCCCAAATCGTTGTTTTTGATTTTTCCGGCGATGCTTTCCGTCACTAGACACGCGCCGACAGGGACGCCGCTGCCGAGAGATTTGGCGAGCGAGACGATGTCCGGCTCGACCGAATCGCAAAGCTCGCTTCCGGCGAAAAACCAGTTTCCGGTTCTGCCGACGCCGGTCTGCACCTCGTCGAAAATCAAAACGATTCCGCGCTCGTTGCAGATTTCGCGCAGTTGTCTGAAAAAGCCGGGCGCGGCTTCGGCTACGCCGTTCATTGATTGAATCGGTTCGAGCATAATCGCCGCCGTTTCGTCGTCGGCGACGGCGCGCACGCTTTCGATGTCGCCGAACTCGGCTGAGATGTGACCGGGAACGTTCGGTCGCCCGATTTCGCGGTATTTGCCCAGAAATGTCGCTGAAATCGAGTCAGCCGTTCTGCCGTGAAAGCCGCCCGCAAAGGTGATGATTTTTTCGCGCCCGCCGGTCGCCATTCGCGCCATCCGCATCGCGTTTTCGTTCGCTTCCGTTCCCGAATTGCAGAAAAACGCCTTGGTCAGATTTTCCGGCGCAAGAGAAACCAGTTTTTCGGCGGCGCGCGCGCGCGTTTCCGAATAAATCAGGTTCGAGTAAAACAAAACCCGCTCGGCTTGATTTCTCAAAGCTTCGACCACGCGCGGGTGCGAATGCCCGGTCGCGCAGACGGCGTGACCGCCGTATAAATCCAGATATTTTTCGCCGTCGCTCGTCCAAATCCACGCGCCGCGCCCGCGCTCGACGGCAATCTTCATCTTCGCGTAGGTCGCGACTTGAAATCGCTCTTCTAAATTTTCGATTTCGGTAAAATTCATAATTTTTTAACGCAAAGACGCGAAGAGGCAAAGACGCGAAGAGGCAAAGGCGCAAAGAAAAAGCATCAAAAAAAACCTTGCGTTCCTCGCGCCCTTTGCGCCTTTGCGTTAAATCCTCTTCTGCAAAAGCCAGTCGGTTTGCGGGTCTGTGCCGAGCTGGAAAACGTGCTCGCCGAATTTTTCAAAACCGTATTTGGCGTAAAACTTCTGCGCCCGGTAGTTGTATTCCCAGACGCCGAGCCACATAAAATCGTGATTGTTCGCGACCGCGTAATCCAGGCAATGCTGCATCAGCGCCCTGCCGATGCCTTTGCCGATAAACTCGCCGAGCGCGTAAAGACGGCACAGCTCAATCGGATTTTCGCCCACCGTTCCGTGCTCGCGCGAGTTTTTTTTCAGCTTCGCGAAGCCGACCGTTGCGCCGCCGATTTCGGCGATAAAATAAATTACGTCCTCGTCGCGCAGCTCGGCGGCAAGCGTTTCGACGGCGAAAGCCTCGTCCATATACATTTTCAAATCGCCGGGCGCGTTTTTAGGATGGTCGGCAAACGCGTCGTAGAAGCTTTTTCGCGCGACGCGCGCCAGCGTTTCGGCGTCTTCCGGCGCGGCGAACCTGATTTCAATATCGGTTTTTTCATCGGTCATAAAAATTATTTTCCCGACGTGAATTTCAGCGCGTCGTTGTAGCTTAAAACCGCGTCCGGGTTTTTTTGCAGCGCGGTTTGGAATTTGTCATTAAAATCCGTGTCGGCGTCTTCAAAATTCAAAAGCATTCTCGCCTCGACGAAAAGCGCCTGAGCTTCCGTTTCGGACGCCGGTCGCCGGACGGAAGCGGCTTCGTCAATCAGCGCAATCAGCGAAGACATTTTTCTGAGCCACGCGAAATGCGCGTCGTCCAGAACCAGTTGAAAATAATGATTGACGCTCGTGATGCGCCCGTTTTTCGCTTCGTATTCAATCTTCGCGCCTTCGAGCAGCGTTTTGTGCAGGCGCAGAAAAGCCCGGCTCAAATCCTTCAGTTTCCGGCGCGTCTCATCCAGTAAAATTTCCTTTTCCATATTAAATAGATTATCAAATTTTGCGCCGGAGAAAACCGTCCGGCGCACACGCTCACGGATTCGTGCCGACCAGCATCAAGCCGGTTCTTTCATCCAGCCCGAACATTAAATTCATATTCTGCACGGCTTGCCCGGCAGCGCCTTTCACCAGGTTGTCGAGCGCCGCGAAAATCGCGATTTGCCTGCCGTCGGAGTGCCCCGCGAGGTCGCAGAAATTCGTCGTTTTGACCCAGTTGATGTCGGGCGAGCCTTCGACCTGCCGGACGAAAAACGAATCTTTGTAATAAAGCTCGAACAGCTTTTTCAAATCCTCGTTCGTCAGATTCACGGTCGTTTCGACGTAGCACGACGCGAAAATGCCGCGCGCGACCGGAAGGCTGTGCGTCATAAAAACGAAATCGTTTTCAAACCCGTCGCCGATTTCGCGTAGGTGCTGGCTGATTTCCGGCACGTGCTGGTGCGTGAAAGGTTTATAGGCGTAAAACGAATTCATCCGCTGCGGGTGATGCGTGTTCGCCGCCGCCTTCGCGCCCGAGCCGCTCGAGCCGGTTTTCGCGTCGACGATGATTTTTCCCGTCAGCAAGCCGCTTTTGACTACCGGCGCGAGCGCCACCAGCGTCGCCGTCGCAAAACAGCCCGGATTGGCGATATACTTCGCGTTTTTTACGGCTTCGCGATTTGTCTCCGTCAAGCCGTAAACGAATTGTTTCTGCAAATCGCTCGCCGTGTGTTCCAGCTTGTAAAACTTTTGGAAAACGTCCGCGTCGCTCAGGCGAAAATCTCCCGAAAGGTCAATCGCCCTCACGTTTTCGGGAAGCTGCGGAATCAGATTCAAAGCCTGACCGTGCGGCATCGCGAAAAACGCGACGTCGACGTCGTTTAAGACGGACAAATCTTCCGGCGCGCGCTCAAAATTCAGATTACAGATGCCGTGCAGATTCCGGTGAACTTCCCCGACCGTTTTTCCGGTGTGCTCGTTTGCCGTGACCAGCACGATTTCCGCGTTCGGGTGAAACAGCAGAATCCGCAAAAGCTCGCTGCCGCCGTAGCCCGAGCCGCCGAAGATTGCGATTTTTATTTTTTCGTTCATTTATTTGTTTTTAAACTCGACCAAATCCCAGAGATTGCCGTATAAATCCGCGAAAACGGCGACCGTGCCGTAATCTTCGGTTTTCGGCTCGCGGATGAATTTCACGCCTTTCGCTTTGTAATTCTCGTAATCGCGCCAGAAATCGTCGGTTCGCAGAAACAGGAAAACGCGCCCGCCGGTTTGATTGCCGATGCGGCTTCTTTGCTCGTCGCCGACGCCTTTGGCGAGTAATAAGCAGCATTCTTCCGAGCCTTTCGGCGCGACCAGAACCCAGCGTTTCGTCTCGCTCTGCGGCGTGTCTTCCAGCAGCGTGAAGCCCAGTTTCTCGGTGTAAAACTCAATCGCCTCGTCGTAATCGTTCACCACCAAAGCGATATGCGCGATGCTTTGCTTCATAATATTTATTTATATCAAAACCGATATTTCGCAAATGATAAATGCTTTTCGTTTTCAAGCCGCCAAAGCGTAATCGAATTTTCCGGCGTTTGCCGCGCCGACCAATCTGAACAAACGCGCGCCGTCGCGCCGCGCATTTCCGGCGTTTATGCCGAACTCTTTCTGCACGAAATCTTCGCCCATCTGCGAATCCGTCACCGAGCCGGCGACGACATTAATCGCGATGCCGAGATTTTTCAAAACGGCGATGCCGCCGATGACGCCGACGTAATCCGAAGCGCAGAAAACGAAAGCCGAAGTCGCGTTTCTGATTTCCGCGTCCTGCAAAATCGAATCGACCGAATAGCCGCCGACGATGCCGTCGCCCAGCTCGACGACGATTAAATCCGGCTCGAACGAGTTGAGATGATTCAAAATCGCTTTCGCCACGGGCGCTAAATCCTCGACGCCGACGGTCGAGGGCAAGCCGCAGTCGAGAAAGCTCGCCGTCGCCGCCGCGCCGTGGTCCTGCATATTGAGCGTGTCGCGCAGAGCCGCAACGCCCGACATTTTCGCGCCCGCCACTTTTAATCCGGCGTGCGTCGCCTGCTTGATGATTTCGGTCGCCGCGACCGTTTTGCCCGAATTCATACAAGTTCCGGCGACGATCACGACCGGCGCGGATTCTTTCAGGAAATTCGCGGGTTTCAGAGCGTTGTCGGCGATGTTCAGAATGCGCGGCGTTTCGTCCTCGCCTTTGCCGAAATCGCAGGCGACGCCCAGAACTTCGACCTCGATCGCATCGGAAAGGGAAGAATGATGACCTTTGCAGACGCCGATTAAGCCGCCCATATTGAGCAGATGCAGCTTGTCTCCGGCTTTAATTCGTTCGGGAACGTCGCCGACGAAACCTTTCAGCGCGCGGCGCTTGCCGAGCACGCCGAGCAAACGGTCGTGCCGGTTGATTTTCGCCAGCCGCCCGCTCGGCAATTCCAGGTTGCCGTAAGTCACCGATTCGCTCAAAGCGCGCACGACGACGACGTCGCCCGCTTTCGGCGCGTCGTTTTCGGCAATCGCGGCGACCGTTTTCGTTAAATTCAGCGGCGAAGTCGCCGAGCCGATTTTGTCTGCTTCTAAAATCATCATTTCTTTCACCTCAAAAACTAATCGAATTTTCGCAATCGCAAACGCAGCGCCTGCAATTTGATAAAGCCTTCCGCGTCCGTCTGGTCGTATGCGCCGGCGTCGTCCTCGAAAGTGACGATTCGCTCCTTGTAAAGCGAATACGGCGAGCGCCTGCCCGTAACGGTCACGTTGCCGCGATACAATTTCAGGCGCACGTCGCCTGAAACCGTTTCCTGCGTCTCGTTGACGAGGTTTTTCATCAGCTCAAATTCGGGCGAAAACCAGAAACCGTAATAAATCGACTCGGCGATTTTGACGCCCAGAGAGTCGCGCAGGCGCGTGACTTCGCGGTCGAGCGTGATTGATTCCAGCGCGCGATGCGCCGTTTGTAGAATTGTCACTCCGGGCGTTTCGTAAACTCCGCGCGATTTCATCCCGACGAAGCGATTCTCGACCAAATCGACGCGCCCGATGCCGTGCTCGCCGCCGATAAAATTCAGCTTGGAAAGCATATCGACCGCGCCGTATCGCTCGCCGTCGATAGCTACGGGTTCGCCTTTTTCAAACGTCAGGACGATTTCTTCCGCTTTGTCCGCAGCCTTTTCCGGCGACTTCGTCAACAGAAAAATGTCTTCCGGCGGCGCTGCCCACGGGTCTTCCAGAATTCCGCCCTCGTAGGAAATGTGCATCAGATTCCGGTCGGTCGAATACGGTTTTTCGGCGGTCGCCGCGATATTGATGTCGTGTTTCGCGCAATAAGCAATCAAATCGGCGCGTCCTTTAAAATCCCATTTGCGCCACGGCGCGACGACTTTAATGTCGGGCTGGAGCGCGTAATAGGTCAGCTCGAACCGAACCTGGTCGTTGCCTTTTCCGGTCGCGCCGTGAGCGACGGCGTCAGCGCCTTCCGCGCGGGCAATCTCAATCTGCTTTTTGGCGATGACCGGGCGCGCCAGCGACGTTCCCAAAAGATAAACACCTTCGTAAAGCGCATTCGCTTTGACGGCGAGCCAGACGTAATCTCTGACGAATTCCTCGCGCAAATCTTCGACATACAATTTCGACGCGCCGGTTTTCAGAGCCTTTTCTTCCAAGCCGTCCAATTCCTCGCCCTGCCCGACGTCCGCCGTATAACAGACGACCTCGCAGCCGTAAGCCTCCTTGAGCCACAAAAGCATCGCCGAAGTGTCCAACCCGCCCGAATATGCCAAAACTATTTTTTTTATGTCTTTAGTCATTTACTGTTTGTTCGTCGTTCGTCGTTCGTTGCCGGTCGAATTTAAGTTGCGCTCCCGGCTTAACGTCAACCGGCAACGAACAACTGACAACGAACAACTGACTATTCCTCAAATATTTCCCAAATTTTTTTTATCACCGTTTTCTGCGCCGCTTTATCCTTGACGGCAACGAAAATCGTGTCGTCGCCGGCAATCGTCCCGACAATCTCATCGATAACGGCGTCATCAATCCGCACCGCCACCGCCGAAGCCAAGCCCGGTTCGCACTTCGCCACAATCAGGCTGTCGCCCGCCGTGTCCAGACTCAAAAGCCCGAAAGCATCGCCCGCGCTGCGCGTTTTTTTCGGCAAAGCATAATAACCGTGAATTTTGACAATGCCCAAATCCAGCAAATCACGCGAAACGCTCGACTGCGTCACGGCAAACCCCTTCTTCTCCAGAAGCTCGGCAAGCTCTTCCTGCCGGCTGATTTGCTTTGCAGAGATTAATTTTAAAATCACCGACCGTCGCTGCTGTTTTTGCATAAAAATAAAGAGTTATGCAAACATTTTGCATAACTCTTGCATAGACGCATAAATTAACTTAAAAGTTGTCTAAAAGTCAAAGCATTGTGTGAATTAACCCATAAGGCGTCATCACGGACTCATAAGCAGTCACTAATTAACCCATAAGTTGGCACTGAATTAATAAACAAGAATGGAACTTCACGCATTGTGAGGAAATACGTTTATTGACGACGGGTAGGTTGCAGCGTCACCAGATAAACATCATTCTCGCGTAGCGGCAGGTCGCGGGAGAAGATGCCGGCGGACTTCACCTGTATGTTATGCGCCAGAATCGCGCATCCGTCATTGCTCTCGGCGAGGAGCCGTACCTGCTCGCGCGTAAGAGTCGGCGGCGCGCCCATCTTGTAATAATCGGTGTAGACGTCGTTCACATCGTAACCGACGCGGTAAACATTCATAGTGTAATTCCCCTGCGGCAATCCCGTAATGGAGATTCTCGCCTGACCAAGCTGCTTAGCGGGAAGATCACGTTTGAAGTAAACCTGGTTGCTTTCCTTCGTCTTCGGCGGCGTGTAATTCCAGAAAAGCACTTGTACGCTCTTATTGTCTTTAGTAACCCAGCTGTCCGGATCGCTCGAAACGAGTTCTTCTTCGCCTAAACGGTTCAGGAACTGATAAGCATAAAAGGAAGGTTTCTTAAGCCCCTGAAAATTAATCATCCCGAAACCTCCGTGGAAAGGCGAAGGCACGGGTCCGTTCTCCTCGAAAATGTCCGTGAACGTCCAGTAGGACATCGATTCGACGTGTCCCTCCGCGCCCTTCAGCCGCGAGACGATGTAAGGTGCGGAGATGTAGGCATCGTGCACCGGGTCGCGCGGCGAATATGACGCGCTCCACTCCGAGTAGTGCAGCGTAAGGTTCGGCATAGCTGACGCTTTTATTTGCGCGCGCGTTTTGCGGACGCCCGAATAAATAGCGTCGGGGTTAGTGTCGAGAAAGAGCTGCTGATTGCCCTCCGCGTCAAGCCCGCCGCCGCTCACTCCGTAATCGTGAGTAGAAACGAAGTCGAGCGGCGCCTGTGTCTTCGAGGCGTGTTCGATCATCTCGGGAATCCAGGCTCGCCCGGCAGTTGCCGGTCCGCCGACACGGTAATCGGGCGAGACGCTTTTTACGGCACGAACCGTAGAGTCGTAAAGCCTGAAATATTCAGCTTGATTCCCGGACCAGAAGAGGTCTTTCAGATTCGGCTCGTTCCAGACTTCAAAATACCAGCGCCCGACTTCCTCGCGCCCGTAGCGCGCCGTCCAATGTCGCACCAGCGCTCTGACCAGTTCTTCCCATTTAGCGTAATCACGCGGCGGCGTGATGTTGCCTTTCCACCAAAAGATGCTCTTTTCTCCGCTCGCCAGTTTTTGCGGCATAAAGCCGAACTCCACGAACGGTCGCATTCCGGTTCTCAATATCGCATCGTAAACGGCGTCGATATACTGAAAGTTGTATATTGGTTTACCTTGCGCATTCTCTGTGTAAACGCCTAGCTCATCCTGGAGTAATCCGTGGAAGCGAACGTACTCGAACCCGCATTCACGGTGGACAAGAGCGAGGTCGCGCTGCCAGTCGGCGCGCAATCCCTCGGCTAAGCGCCCCGCTCCGACTACTAATTGCGGAAAGCGGTCTCTCGCACCTTTAACCTGTCTATAGTCTGCCGAAATAGTCCGTATCGGCATGCTTTGCTCTCTCGCTTGAGCACTTGTCCAGGCGGGAAAAATAAACAGTATACAAGCGAGGAAGATTGCCGATTGAAGAAGACTATAGGTTTTTGCCGACATTTTATGTTTTTACTGAAAGACTAAAAATTAGCAGCCGCCGGCTGCACT
>JALZHR010000496.1 GCA_030860665.1 Acidobacteriota bacterium | reverse complement strand
TCAGGATTTCGGGCGAGACCACGAACGCGGTTTCGTATTCCCAATCGGTTTTACCGATCCACTGCAGTTTTTTTTCGTTGTCGCGGTAGAACGGGTCTTCGATTAATTTATTGGCGAGCAAATCCGTGTGGACGCAGCCCGGAACAGTCGCCGGTTTCCAGTCGCCTTTGCCCGCTTCGCGAAACCGCCAGTTATCATTGAGGGAAATCTGCGCCCGCGCAGCAACAGGCAGCTGCTGCGCGGCGGAATTTACGGCGAATAATAAAATCAGACTTAAAATCAAGTATAAATTTTTCATCCCGATTTACCTCAAAAAAAAATAAACGCCCGAAAATCGCCGTTTCACCGCCGCCGCAAAGCGCGCGCGTAATCGACCGGCGTCGTCAAGCCTAAGATTGCGGTATCAATTTCAGGCAAACCGGCGACGGAATCGTAACTTTATTTCCGGTCGGCTGTAATTTTCCGGTTTTCCCGTCGATGCGAAACGCGACGACCGAATCGGAATTCTGATTCGCCGCGAGCAGAAATGCGCCGGTCGGGTCAATCGCGAAATTGCGCGGCGTTCTGCCCTGCGTCGAAACGTGCTCGACAAGTTCGAGATTGCCGGTCGTCTCGTCGATTTTGAAAGAAACGATGCTGTCGTGACCGCGATTCGAGCCGTAAAGAAACGCGCCGTTCGGCGAGACGTGAATGTCCGCGCAGGAGTTTGACCGCAGAGAAGAACCGGCGGGAAGCGTCGAAACGGTCTGAATTTCCTTCAGCGTTCCGCGCGTCCGGTCGTAAGCCAGCGAAGAAATGGTCGAATCCAGCTCGTTGATGACAAAAGCGAGTTTCCCGTCCGGGTGAAACTTGAAATGTCTCGGTCCCGCGCCCGCTTTCGTTTGATAGAAGGCTTGCTCCGGGTTCGTCTCCAGTTTCCCGGTTTCATCGTCAAAACGATAAATCATTATCTTGTCGATGCCCAAATCGTTGACGAAGGCGAAACGATTCTTCTTATCCAAAATTATCGAATGGGCGTGCGGCGCTTCCTGCCGCTGCCTGTTCGCGCCCGCCCCGCTGTGCTGCTCCGAATCAATCGCCGCGCCGAGACTGCCGCCCGCTTCGACCGGAAAAACCGAGACGTTTCCGCCCAGATAATTGGCGACGAGGACGAATTTCCCGTTTTCGCTGACCGAAACGTGACACGGCGCGCCGCCGAGACTCGGCTGTTTATTCAAAAAGCGCAAATCGCCCGTTTTCCGGTCAATCGCAAATGCGCTGACCGCGCCGCTTTTCCTGCCCTCGTATTCGAGAATTTCGTTGACGGCGTAGAGATATTTCCTGTCCTTATCAATCGCCAGAAACGACGGCTCAATCACGTTTGCGACCGTTTTATAAGGACTCAGCGCGCCGGTTTGGGCGTCGAATTTATAAATGTAAATGCCTTCGCTCCGGCTTTTGCCGGAAGTATACGTGCCGACGTAAACCAACATTTCTTTTGTTTTTTCGTTTTTGGGAGTTTGGGAACGCGACGGAGCGTCGAGCGAAAAAATCGCCGCCGCGCCGCCGACCGTCTTCAAAAAATCACGCCTGTTGAAATCGCTCATTTGTATTGTCTTATCCCGACCGGCTCAGGCGATAATTATCGCCCGCCTGACCTTTAGTTTCGATTAAAGGCTTTCGTCGCCGGATAATTGTCTTTTATTTAATTACCGCCAGTCGTCGCCGTTGTTACTGTCGTCCCCGCGGCGGCGTTGACCAGTTTCCTGACGCCGGAGACGACCATAATTTCGAGCGCAGCTTTCGGTTTGGCGATTTCGTCGAGCGTTTTCAAGCTCGCGTCGCGCCAGGCGGCATCGCGCCGTGCCGCTCTGTTTTCCACCGAATCGAGTGCGTCCAGGGCGATTTGATTCAAGCGGCGAAAGTCCGTCGCCAGCTGCCCGGCTTCGGCGAGCGCGGGCGAATTTTCCATTATTTTCAGCAAGTCTGATTCCGCTGCGCGCCAGTCGTTCAGCATCGAGCGGATTTTCGCCGCGTTTTCCGCCGCTCTGCCGGCAAGCAAAGCGTCGACCGCTTTGTTGAATTTCCGCGCGCCCGGCGCGTCCGCCTGCGCCGCGTCAATCAGCCCGGTCAAAGGGCTGAGCATCGTCTGCGGGCGCAGGCGATAGCGGCGATATTCCTTGACCGGCTCGATGACGGAAACCAGAGTTTGCAGCGCGGCGATGTCCTGGCTTTTCGCCAGCCGCCGCAAGAGCATCGCCTGATTTTTGCGATGAGTTAAGCCCAGTTCTTCCAGCTGAAAGTCGATGACGGCGAGCCGCCGGTACATATCGTCGATTTGATTGACCTCGCGCGGCGACCAGAATCTTTCGGCGATGGCGGCGGTGCGCGTCCAGATGCGCGAATCTATCGTTTCGGGCGAAACCCATTCGCTCCACATCGTCGCCTCGCCGCCTAAAATTCGTTTTTGTTCTTCCGCCGTCAAGGTCGTATCGGCGGCAATCGGGTCAACGGCGTAATGCTGCGCGGCAGGCTGCATCAAATCGATGTAATAGCCGTTCGACAAAACGCCCTGATAGCCTCGCCGCGCGGCTTCGGCTAGCGCCTTCTGCCCGCGCCACGAGTGTATGACGATGTCTTTCGGCAAATCGGGCTGAAAAATTTCGTCCCAGCCCATCATTATCTTGCCCTCTTTTTGCAGAAATTTGAGCAGCCGTTTATTGAAATAAGTTTGCAGCTCGTGATTGTCCTTGATGCCTTTTTCCTTCATAAAGGCTTGGATTTTCGGGTTCGCCGTCCATTGTTTGCCTTCGTTCTCGTCGCCGCCGATGTGCATATAGGCGTCGGGAAAAAGCGCGGACATTTCCTTGAAAAACGCTTCGAGCAGCTTATAGGTTTTCTCGTTGGTCGGGTCCATCGTCGGGTCGAAAATTCCCGGTCGCCGCTCGATTTTATACGGTCCGGGCGCGCTGCCGATTTCCGGGTGACTGACCAGCCAGCTCGTCGCGTGTCCGGGCATATCGAATTCCGGCATCACGCGGATTCCGCGCTCAGCCGCGTATTGAATAATCTCGCGAATCTGCGCCTGCGTATAAAAATCGCCGTCCGAACCCATCAGATGCAGTTCGGGAAATCGCCTGCTTTCGACGCGAAATCCCTGGTCTTCCGTCAGATGCCAGTGCAGAACGTTTAATTTGACCGCCGCCATCGCGTCCAGATTCCGCTTTAAGACTTCCATCGGCTGAAAATGCCGCGCCGAATCAATCATCAGCCCGCGCCACGGGAAACGCGGTCGGTCGCTGATTGAAACCGCCGGAAAATAAAAACCGTCGCGGTCGCCTTCGAGCAATTGCAGAAAAGTTTCCAGCCCGCGCATCGCGCCGACGGTCGTGGGCGCGGTAATTTTCGCCTGATTGGCGGTGATTTCCAGATTGTAGGATTCGTCGTCGCCGAGTCGCGGAATCGGGTTTCCGGTCGAACCTGTTTCGATTAAAAGCGGCGCGCCGTCCGTGTTATTGAACAGCTCGCGCGGCAGTTCCAGAACCGTGCGCCCTTCGAGCCGCCGCATCACGCGGAAAATATACTTTCTCAGACGCTCGTCGGTCTGACCTTTGACGGCGACGGCGAAGGATTTCGTCACCGGCAATCTGCCTTCGCGCCAAATTACGCTTGCCGGCACGGGCATTAAATTTCGCCGCGCCGCCGACAGGGCGGCGGAATTGTCGTTTTCCTGCGAGAACGTCGTCGAAACCGCCGAACCCAAAACAACTGCGATAATGATTAGCTTAAAGAAAAATTTGTGCATAAAAAGTTTTCGCCTACTTTCGCGCGTCGAACGAATCGAGCGCCTTTCGCATACAGCGGGAAATTTTCGTCGTTCCCGGCTCGAACATATTAAAGCCCTGACTCCATTCCCACCAGGCGTTCGGAATGTCGAGCCGCCCGAGCGCCGAATAAACCGCTTCGGCGTGGCGACAGCGGTCGGCGGGCGCGGCGTATTTGCCGTAAGAGCCGAATTCGCCGAGGAAAATCGGGACTTTGTTTTTCTCCGACCAGTCTTTCGCTTCCTTCAATTCCTCGAAAATCCGCTCGGCATTAGCTTCCTGCAAATAATTATTAAACAGGCTTTCCGTCCATTTTCCCTTCGCCGTCGCGGGCGCGGTTAATTTCATCTCTGCGGTCGCCGGAAACGGAATATTTTTCGATTCAGCCAAGCCGTCGCCCGCCCACGTCGCGCCCTGATGCGTGAAAAGAAACGGGTGATAATAATGAAAAGTATAGATAATATTTGCGTCCGTTGCGAT
This sequence comes from Acidobacteriota bacterium, assembly GCA_030860665.1. GTDB lineage: Bacteria > Acidobacteriota > Blastocatellia > Pyrinomonadales > Pyrinomonadaceae > JALZHR01. The sequence goes on along the minus strand of JALZHR010000496.1, from coordinate 6,894 downwards.
GAAAGGCTTCGATTCAATCAGCGCCGCGCGCGAATTCCAGTCGTGAAAGCCGACGATTAAAGTGTGACGCGGCGCAACCGGGCGAACGGCTTTGATAATCGCCTCGGCTTGCGCGCGCCAGTCGGCGGCGCTGATGTCGTGCGGCTCGTTGCGCAATTCAAAAAACACGCGTTCCGGGTCGGTGTTTTTGTAGCGCGCCGCGATTTCGCGCCAGAGCCAGACTATCCGCTCGGTCGTCGCCGCGCCTTCGATTTTCCCGTCAAATTCGACGTGGTGCAAATCGATAATCGCGTTCAGATTATTGTCCAGCGCCCAACGGACGAACGAGTCGACAAATTTCAGATTTTCCGGATGCGTCCAGCGAAAGGGCTTTTCGTAATTCGCCCACGCGCCGAAGCTGACCGGAATGCGGACGGTTTTAAATCCGGCTCCGGCGATGGCGGCAAACATTTTTTCGTGCCTTGCCGCGTCCGCCGGTTTCGCGAAATCCGAATATTTTTTCTCCTTTGTGCCGCGCCACCAGTTGTCGAGATACGTCAGATTCATTCCCCGCCCGATTCGCGCCGCTCTGCGCTGCGCCGCGTTATTGCTTTGCGCGGCGACAAACTGAACGCCGCCGCACAGCAAAATCAGGAGAAAACAGATTGCTTTTTTCATCGCTTGTTCGGGAGAGAAACCTGGGCATTTAGCTTCGGAACAAGCGAAATGAAAGTCGATTCGTTAACTTTCGGTTGCTGGTTTTCGCTTGTTCCGAAACTAAAACTTGTGTTATCTGAGCGTAAATTTCGCGCTTTGATTGCCGACCATCACCGTGAAATCGCCCGGCTCGACCGTCGGCTTGTTGTCCGCGCCGATAAACGAAAAATCGTCCCGGTTTAAGGTGAAAGTCAGAGTCCGGCTCTGTCCCGGCTCGAGATGAACTTTGGCAAAGCGCTTGACTCGTTTTCCGGCAGGCGAAAGGCTCGCCACCTCGTCGCGCAGGTAAAGAATCGCCGTTTCCTTCCCGGCTCGCGCGCCGGTGTTGCGAACGTCGAAGCTGACGATGACGCTGCCGTTCATCGGAATAGAAGTCTGGTTCAGCCGCAGATTGCTGTAGGCGAAAGTCGTGTAGCTCAAACCCGCGCCGAAATCGAATTGCGGCTTGTTGGCGGCGTTGCCGAAAGACGTTTCTTCGGTCTCGAACAATTTATGGTCGTACATAATCAGGTTGTTCGGGTTGCGCGGGTATGTAAACGGCAGTTTGCCGTTCGGGTTGTAATCGCCGAAAAGAACGTCGGCGATTGCCGTTCCGCCTTCGTTCGACGGGTTCAAAGCGAGCAAAACTGCCGAAACGCGGTCGGCGATGCGGCTGATGACGCGCGGGCGACCTTCGACCATCACCAGAACGACCGGCTTGCCGGTGGCGATAATCGCTTCGGCAAATCTCAGCTGCGTTTCCGGCAAGGTCAAATCCGTGATGTTTCCCGGCGTTTCCGTATACGAGCCTTCGCCGAGACACAAGACGACGACGTCGGCGTCTCTCGCCTCGTCAACCGCCTTTCGCACATCGACTTCTTCGTCGACATCGGTCGGCGTCGAATTTGAAGGCGAATTCGGCGGGCGCGTGATGCGCGTTCCCTGCACGAACTCGAAATTTCTGCCGCCGAGCTTGGCGGCAATCGCCCGCTGAATCGTCGGTTTGTCTTTCGGGTAAAGCGACGGCTCGGAGCCTTGCCAAACCCAAGTCCAGCCGTTATTTAGGGAAATCAAAGAATCGGCGGTCGGTCCCGTCACCAGAATTTTTTTATTCTTCGCCAGCGGCAGAATGTTTTTATCGTTTTTGAGCAAAACCAGCGATTCGCGCGCGGCTTGCAGGCTGACCTGCGCGTATTCGGGTCTGCCGAAATTACTGCGCGTCGCGGGCGAAGGCATCGGGTTTTCAAACAATCCCAAATCGAATTTGACCTTTAAAATCCGCCGCACCGCCTGGTCAATCCGCGCCATCGGAACTTTCTTTTCCCTGACCAGCTCGATTAAAAGGTCTGCGAAGCTGTAGTCGAGCGGAACCATACTCATATCTATTCCCGCCATCACAGCCATTCGCGTCGCTTCTTTTTCGTCTTTGGCGACCTTCCAGAAGGTGACGAGCTTTTTGATGTCTTCCCAGTCCGAGACGACGAAGCCGTCGAATTTCATCTCGCCGTAGAGCATATCGGTCAGGATTTTTTTGTTGACGTGACCGGGCGTGCCGTTGATTTCCGCCGAATTGACCATCACGGTGCGCGCTCCGGCTTTGATTGACGCCTCGAAAGGCGGCATCACGTATTCGCGCAGGTAATTTTCGGGAATCCACGCGGGCGTCCGGTCTCTGCCCGTTAGCGGCAGGCTGTAACCCATATAATGCTTGAGCGAGGCGGCGACGTGTCTTTCGTCCGCGAGGTCGTTGCCTTCCAGACCGCGCACGAAGGCGACGCCCATCACCTTCGCCAGATACGGGTCTTCGCCGAAAGTCTCCCAGAAACGCGCCCAGAGCGGCTGGCGTCCAATATCGAGAACCGGCGAAAAGCTCCACGGAATCGCCGCAGCGCGTGTTTCCATCGCGGTAATTTCCGCCGCCCTGTGCATCAGAGCCGGATTCCACGTCGCCGCCATCCCGATTTCCTGTGGGAAAAGCGTCGCGCCCTGCACGTAGTTCGCGCCGTGAATCGAGTCGATGCCGTAAAGGTTCGGAATTTTCAGGCGCGTTTTCATCGAAGCGTCCTGGATTCTCCCGATTAGCTCGTGCCATTTATCGACCGTCAACGCCTGGTCGCTGACGTTCAGAAACGAGCCGACGCCGTATTTATTGATTGCCTTGTCGAGTTTCGCCTCGTCGACTTTTACGTCCTGGTCTCTGCCGCTGACGAACATTCCCATCGTCAGCTGCGTCATCTGCCCGACTTTTTCTTCCAGAGTCATTCGTCTGAGCAGAGCTTCGACCCGCGCGGTGTTGTCGCGCTTCGGTTGCGGCTTGCGGCTCATTTCGCGGAAAAAAGCGTCGCTGTCGGTGATTTCGCGTGTGACCAAATCGCGATTGTTGACGGATTGCGCGAAACTTTGTTGCAGGGGCGTGCAAAAGGTTGCAACAATCACCGCTATATTTAATAATAAAGCTGTAATTTTCATCAGAATTTTAGCGTCCTTTAGAAAAAGTTGGGATTGAAAAGACTTTCGGTAATTCTATTTTATTCCCATAAATACTGCAAGCAAAATAAATTGTGTCGGGCAACAAAATAATGAAATTTTTTAATGTAGCTTTCTCTCTGCTGCTTTTCTTCTCGGGCGTTTCCTGCGCGCAGGAACAGCAGTTCGCCGCGCTCGGCGATTTCAGGCTGGAAAGCGGCGAGACGATTCGCGATTGTCGCATCGGTTATCGCACTTACGGCAGGCTCAACGCCGACAAATCGAACGCCGTGCTGATTACCACCTGGGCGGGCGGCAACACCGAACAGTTAAAATACTGGATTGCGCCGGGCGGGTTAATCGACCCGGCGAAATATTTCGTGATTGCCATAGACGCTCTCGGAAACGGCGTTTCGTCGTCGCCGTCAAACAGCAAATTGCAGCCGCGAATGCGTTTTCCGCGTTTCACTCTGCGCGACACCGTCAACACGCAGCACGAGCTTTTGACAAAAGTTTTAAAAATAAATCACCTGCGCGCGATAATGGGCGTTTCGATGGGCGGAATGCAGACTTTCCAGTGGCTCGTTTCCTATCCGGATTTCGCCGACAAGGCGATTCCGATCGTCGCCTCGCCGCAGCTCGCGCCGTATGATTTGGTTCACTGGCAGACGCAGATTGACGCGATTATGAACGACGCGGGCTGGATGGGCGGCGACTACGCGAAAAATCCGGCGCGCGGCGTCAACTACGGCTTCGGCGTGATTTTGCTGACCACGCCCGAAAACTTTAACGCTAAAACGACGCGGCAGAAGGCTTTGGAAGAAATAGCGAAAGCGAAAGCCGAAACCGCGGGCTTCGACGCCAACGACAAAATCCGGCAGACGCAGGCGATGATGACGCTCGACATCACTGAAAAATTCGGCGGCTCGTGGGAGCGGACGGCGCAGGCGATAAAAGCAAAGGTTTTCGTCATCGTCGCCCGCTACGATTACACCGTGACGCCGCAGCCCGCGCTGAAGCTGGCGAAATTATTAAACGCGAAAACGCTCGTGCTGGAAGGCGACTGCGGTCACCTCGCGCCGTCGTGCGAATCTCAAAAGGTCAATCCGCTCATCGCCGAATTTCTCGCGGCGCAGTAAAACAGCAGATAGATTTTCAGGCAGAAATCTTATAATTAAAAATTCTCCGGCGTTTCCCAATTTCCCGATTCGGCGGCGCGAAAAACGGCGTCGATGACCGCCATATTTTTCACCGAATCTTCGAGCGGAATCGCCTGTTCCGTATTTTCCAGAATCGCCCGCGCGAACAAATCGCCCTGAATCGTGAATTTGTTGGCTGCCGGGATTTCTATCGTCTCGATGTTTACGCCGGACAAATCCGCGCCGTCGTCCACGTAAATCCGCGTTCCGGCGTCGGTCGGAATGTTAAACGGAATCTGGACTTCGATGCGCCCTTTCGCGCCGGTAAAATTCATTCGCTGATACGGCGCGAGCTGCGTGGCGCAGGTAAAAGACGATTGACAGCCGGGAAAATCGAGAATCGCGGTCGTGAGCTTATCAATTCCCGAAGCGGCGTCGCGCTCGATTAGCGCCGAGACTTTTCGCGGCTCTGCGCCCGTGATGAAACGCGAGATGTTGATGCAGTAACAGCCGATGTCGAACAATGCGCCGCCGCCCGTTTCCGTCCGGTTGCGAATGTTCGCCGCATCCGTGTTGAAATAACTGAAAAATCCCTGAATCGCCTGCAATTTCCCGATTCGCCCGCCGTTTATCAAATCACGCACCAGCAACCATTGCGGATGCGTCCGAACCATAAAGGCTTCCTGAATCTTCACGCCCGTCCGGTCTCGCACCGCGATTAATTTTCGCGCTTCGTCAGCCGTCAGCGTGATTGGTTTCTCGCACAGAACGTGTTTTCCGGCTTCGGCGGCTCTGGTCGTCCATTCCAGGTGCAGGTTATTCGGCAGCGGATTATAAACGGCGTCGATTTCCGCGTCGGCGAGCAGTTCTTCGTATGAGCCGTAAAATTTCGGGATGCCCGAATCCGCAGCCGCTCGGCGCGCTTTTTCCGAATCTCTCGACGCAATCGCCGTGATTTCGCAAAAATCTCCCGCCTGCATCGCCGGAATCACTTTTTTAACCGCAATGTTTGCCGCGCCCAGAACGCCCCAACGGATTTTTTCAGTCATAATTTTTTTCAGCCGGAAACCGTAAATTTATCGAATCGATTAATTTTTGAATTTAGCAGACAGATTGTAAAATCGAAATATGAAATACAGAGAATTGGGAAAAACGGGCTACAAAGTCTCGGAAATCAGCTTCGGCGCGTGGGCTATCGGCGACGCGTGGGGCAGCGTGCGCGACGAGGAATCAATCGCCGCGCTGCACAAGGCGGTCGATTCGGGCGTAAATTTTTTCGACACGGCGGACGTTTACGGCGACGGGCGCAGCGAGAGATTGCTGGCGCAGTTGAAAAAAGACCGCGCGGGCGAGGAAATAATCATCGCCACGAAATCCGGTCGGCGGCTTCCCGCGCAGACGGTCGAAGGCTACAGCCGAGAAAATCTGACCGCTTTTATCGACCGCAGCCTCGAAAATCTCGAAACCGACTGTCTGGATTTGGTGCAGCTTCACTGCCCGCCGCAGCAGGCTTATTATCACCCTGAAATCTTCGGCATTATGGACGATTTCGTTCGGGAAGGAAAAATCCGTTATTACGGCGTCAGCGTCGAAAAGGTCGAGGAAGCGATTAAAGCTCTCGAATATCCGAACGTTCAGACCGTGCAGATTATCTTCAACATTTTCCGGCAGCGACCGGCGGATTTGTTTTTCGAGCTGGCGAAGCAAAGAAAAGTCGGAATCTTAGCCCGCCTGCCGCTTTCTTCGGGAATGCTTTCGGGAAAAATGTCGAGAGAATCGACGTTTGCCGTCGACGACCACCGCAGCTTTAACCGTTACGGCGAGGCGTTCGACCGCGGCGAGACTTTTTCCGGCGTCGATTTCGAGACGGGCTTGGCGGCGGTCGAGGAATTGAAAAAATTAGTTCCCGCAGACGGCGACGGCGAAATGACTTTGGCGCAATTCGCGCTACGCTGGATTCTGATGTTCGACGCCGTATCGTGCGCCATTCCCGGCGCGAAAAATCCGGCGCAGGCTGAAGCGAATGCAAGAGCGGCTGATTTTCCGCCGCTTTCCGCAGAAACGATGCGAGCCGTTCGCGATTTATACGAGAGCAGAATCAAGCCGCTCGTTCATCAATACTGGTAAATATAACTGATAACTGATAGTTGAGAACTGATAACTGATAACTGATAGTTGATAATTCAGAATTAAAAGCTGACGGCTGATAGCTGACGGCTGACCGCTTTTTCACTATCAGTTCTCAGTTATCAGTTATCATTCCATTTTTCGGGCTTCGTCGGTAAGGAGCGCGCTCAGCTCGATGATTTTTTCCAGCTCGCGTTTGGCTTTTTTGGACACTTCGGCATCGACCACGCGCAGATTCTGAAATACCGGGCTTTTTACGAAAACGCCGATTGTGTTGTCCAAATCCACGATTAAATCGCGGACGCTTTTCGCCTGCCCGCTCTGCTTTTCGGATTTGTCTTTTTTCTTTTCTTCCTTTTTTTTGCCGTCCTTTTCTTCGGCGGGAAACAAATTTGAATTCAGGCGCACGGCGCTTTTGTTGATTTCCTGCGCCGATTTCGAGATTTGCGCGTAATCGATTTTACTGCCCGTTTGATATGCCTTAACG
>JALZHR010000474.1 GCA_030860665.1 Acidobacteriota bacterium | reverse complement strand
GTCCCGCTCTCGGAAATGCTCGATTATCAATCGAAGCTGAACTCGATGACGCAGGCGCGCGGCTCGTATCATATGCAGTTTTCGCATTACGACCCGCTGCCCGGCAATCTCGCCCAAAAAGTCATCGAACAGGCGCGCGCCGAAGGCAGAATCCGCACGCACGACGAAGACGAATAGTCTTTAGCGCAAAAACGCCAAGCGCGAACCGGAAGACGAAATTCTTTACCTTCCGTTTCGCGCCCGCGCTATAAAAATATTGCCCGGAAAAGCGACATCTGCTAAATTTGCGGTGTCGCTTTTTTATTTTTTCTTACGTTTCAGATGAGAAATCCGGGAAAGCTCCACCGCCGATGAAAAACGAAACCAAAGCCAAAGCCGTCAAGCTCGGCACAAAGATAATTTTAAAATTCATCGGCGCGGATTTGCTCGCCGACGGCGCGGGTCTGGTTTACGAAGTCGCTAAAGATTCGATGCCCGGCGCGGCAAAAACACTAATCGAAGCGACGACCGACAGCGTTGCCGATTTCTTTTCCGACGAAGCCGGAGAAAAAGCCCGAAAACTTTTAGACAATCGCCAAAGACGCGTAAATTTTCATCTGGCGCGCGGCATTTGCAAAGTTTGGGAAGCAAGCCTGACGAATTCCCTGCCGGAAAACCGCGCCGCAAACTCGAAATACGTTCTTTTTCCCTACGATTCCTTTCAGGAATACACCGAACCGCTCCAATTTTTTATCGAATACTTCCGCGAAGCGCAGAAAGAAGGCAATGAACATCTGCTCAACGAGCTTTTCTACGACGCGAATAAACCGCAGGAAAACTTTTACGCCGATTTTTTCGACGCGGCGCAAAACGAAGCGGCAGCCGAAACAATTTACTGGCAGACTTTGCAAAAAACTCTGCTCAGCCGTCTCGACGAAGCCGGTAAAAAGCCGCCCGAATGGAGCGAAGGCTTTCCCGCCGATTTCGGCAGCGAATTAAAACGGTTTCTTTTTGAAAACCTGCGCCTCGGCTTAAAGGAAATTTTCAACTCCGACGAGAATTTTCGCAATTCTTTTCTTTTTTCGGTCAATCTTTTAACCGTCGATTTAATCAAAAAATCCTTAACGGAAATAAAATCGGAAATCGAAAACGCCGGAATCGAAAACCGTTTCAATTTTTCGCAGGTTCATCGCCAGCTGGACAACATCGCCGCCGACATCCGAAAGGGCTTCGGCGACGCTTTACCCTCGCAGCCTGACGGAAAAGCCGATAAAATCGTCGGGCAGCTGCGCGAAATTCTCACCCGGCTTTCCGAATCGCCCGAATTAATCTACCGCCGCTTTCACAGGTCATTCCCGCGCGTGCCGAAATATTTCACCGGGCGCGAACAGGTTCTGGAAGATTTGGAAAAAACTTTGGAAACCGAAAATCAAGCCGCCTTTTACGGCACGCACGGCTTGGGAAAAACGCGCGCCGCCGTCGAATACGCGCTTCGCAACCGTGAGAAATACGATTTCATTCTCTTTATCTCCGCCACGAAAGGAAATTTCGTCACCAACGCCGCTTTCGTCGGCGCGGAAATCTCAAAGGAAATCGAGCAGGCGACTTCGCTCGAAGCAAAGTTTAATTTATTCATCGCTCTGCTCGAAAATAATAAAAATTGGCTGGTAATCGTCGATAACGTCGAGGACGTATCGGAAGTCACGGGCAAAATTCCCGCGCATTTCGACGGCAATGTCATTTACACCTCGAATCTGCGCGAAATCAGGAACGCCGCGCCGCTCGTCACAATCGAAGCGATGACGCCTGACGAAGCCGAATTGACGCTTTTACGCCGCAAACTGGAAAACAACGCCGCCGAACTCGCGGAAGTTTCCGACGCAGAGCGCGAAGCGATAACCAGAATCGTCGAAAAAATCGGAACATTGCCGATTGCCTTAAATCTGGCGGGCGCGTTCATCAGCAAATACCAGATGACCTTTGCCGAATACCTGACAGATTACGAGCAGTTTGAAGACGCGACTTTCCAAAATTTCGACCTCGCCGATTATTACGGCGAAAATTTCATCAGAGGCTTAAACGCAGAAGAAAAAGCCGAATACAAAGGCATCGCGGGCGTTTTCCTGCTCTCCTATCAGCGCATCATCAAACCGCGAGACGAAAGCGAAAGAGAAAACCTTATCAGCCGCACGCTCGAAGCCATCCTAAACCTCAGCGTCTTTCTCGCGCCCGAAAAAGTTCCCGAAGAAATCTGGCTCGAAGGCTTAAAACTGCTCGACGAAAACCTGTTAAATGCGGCGGAAGATAAATTGTTCTGGCTGGAAGCCCGCAACCGCCTGACCCAAGCCGCGTTTTTTGTGAGAAACGCAGACGAAAACACTTTCTCAACCCACCGTCTGATTCTGACAATTCTACAAAAACGCCTGACTGATGAAGAAAAGCGCCGCTTTGCTGAACTCGCCGTCGATTCAGTTAATAACTTATTTCCATATGTTGAATTTAAAACGTGGAAAATCTGCAATCGCCTTCAAAGACACTGCGAAACCGCTTTGAATCACGTGGAAAATCTGGGAATAGAAACGCGAAATGCCGCACGACTCTATAATCAATTAGCAATATACTTGAGAAGTTTAGCGGAATATGAAAAAGCCATCTATCTTTATCAAAAGGCTTTAGAGATTGATGAGAAAACTATTGGTAGAGAACATCCTGCTTATGCTACTCGTTTGAATAATTTGGCTTTGGTTTACAGAAAACAAGGCAGATATGAAGAAGCGATTAAATTATATAAACAATCCATAGAAATTGATGAGAAAACTATTGGTAAAGAACATCCTGATTATGCCGTTCGCTTGAATAATTTAGCTGAGGTTTACAGAAAACAAGGCAGATATGAAGAAGCGATTGAATTACTTAAACAAGCCTTAGAAATTGGTGAGAAAACTATCGGTAGAGAACATCCTGATTATGCCGTTCGCTTGAATAATTTAGCTAATGTTTATTACTTACAGGATAGATATGAAGAAGCGATTGAATTATTTAAACAAGCCTTAGAAATTGATGAGAAAACCATAGGTAAAGAACATCCTGATTATGCTATTGATTTGAATAATCTAGCTAATGTTTATAAATCACAAGCCAGATATGTAGAAGCATTATCTTTATATGAAGAATCGCTTGGAATTTTTGAAAATACTTTGCCTGAAAATCATCCTAGTATTCAGACGGTTAGAAAAAGTTTAGAATTATGTCGTCGAGCGGCGGGAAAAGGATGAGTTTTAAAGGGAAAATGTAAAACTTCATAAATGCAGAGTGCAAAATGATGATTTTATCAGTTCCGATTTTTTTCTTGACAAACGGCGGATTTCCGTTTAATTTATCAGTGTCTATCTGTCAGGTATTTTGTTTCTCCTTGTGGAATGACTGGGCTGCGTTGTATGTGGGCACAACGCCGCTTTTTCTTTTGGCGGTAGAGATTCGTTTCGGGCGTCGGGAAGGCGAAATTTAAAAATGCAGAGCGCGAATTGAAAGGCTTTTTTTTAATTTGCGCTTTGCATTTTCCTTTTTGAATCTGATACGTTTCTGTCTGTATTCGATAACTCTATTCAGCAAACAACACAGGAAACCGGATGAAAAAGTTTTTATTTATCGTATTTTTTTCAGCTTTCACATTGTTTTCGATAAATTGTCAGCAGACGCAGTCGCCGGACGCGAATCGCGCCGGGAACGGGCAGAATACGAATCAGGCGGCGAGTGATTCGGGCGCGGCGGAAGATTTTGCGGTCGAATTTAAGGCTTCGCCCGACCAGCCTAAGGCGGAAGAACAGGTCGATTTGAGCTTTGTCGTCAAAAATTCCAGGGGCGGAATCATTAAAGATTTGCAGATTGTCCACGAAAAGCCGATTCACCTGATTGTCGTTTCCGAAGATTTGGCGGAATTCAATCACCTGCACCCGGAATTGCAGGCGGACGGCTCTTATAAAACCTCTTTCGCGTTTAAAAACGGCGGGCGATACAAGATTTACGCCGATTTGTCGCCGGTTAAGGATAAACAAATCGTCAGGACTTTCGATTTGACTGTGGCGGGCGGCGAACGGGCGCGGGAAGAATTGAAGCCGGATGCGAAATTTGAAAAAACCATTGGAGATTTGCGCGTCGTGATGAAGCCGGACGGCGAATTTGCCGCGAACCGGCAGATGATGCTCGGCTTCAGCGTCTTCGACGCGCGAACGAACCAGCCCGTAACGGATTTGCAGAAATATCTCGGCGAAACGGCGCATTTCGTCATCATCAATCAGGATTTGAACGAGTTTGTCCACGCGCACCCGATGTCGACGGACAACGCGAAAAGCGACGGTCACGCGCACTCTGGAAACTCCGCGCCGCACAAAGACGAAAGGCTTTCGAGCGCCGCTGCGAATATGGTTTCGGCGCACGTTTCGTTTCCGAAAGCCGGAATTTATAAAATCTGGGCGGAATTTCAGCGCAACGGCAAAGTTACCGCCGTGCCTTTCGTCGTCAACGTCAAAGCGGGCGCGGAAGAAAAGCCGGTCGAGGAAGCGCAAATTCCGAAAGGCGCGGTCAAGATTACCGTGTCGCGTGACGGTTTTACGCCCGAAGAAATCACCTCGCAGAAAGGAAAGCCGCTGAAACTGGCTTTCTACCGCGCCGATTCGGAAAACTGCGGCGACCAGATTATTTTTAAGGATTTGAACATCAAAAGAAATCTGCCCGTCGGCGGCGTGGTCGTAATTGACATCCCGACCGACGCGAGCAAAACCTTTACTTTCACCTGCGGGATGAATATGTATAAGGGTCAGATTGTCGTACAGTGAAAATCCTGAAGCGGCGGCGCGTTTTTTTCGCCGCTTTCTGACGATGGAACAGGAAAATCAAACTTTACATCTGGATTACGAGGTCAGCCTCGACATATACCGGCAGATTTGGCTCGACCTTTTCAAACCACAACTGCCGGAGATACTGGCGTTTTGGGGCACGGCAATTTTGCTCGGGTTTTTAGGCGCGATTTTCCTGCTTGAGAGCTATTCAGTGCGTATGATAGCTTTCACCGTTCTCGGCTTCCTGATTATTTTTATGATTTATTCGATATATTCCAGCTACCGGCAGTTTATGGATATGGCGAAAAAGATTTATCGCGAGCTGGACGAATCGCATAAATCCGTCAGCCTGATATTTAATTCCGGCAGCGACGGGTTTGAGAGCATCAACGGGAAAAATTTCAGCCATACTTCGTGGGATTCGGTGAAATCCGTCGATGAAAAGAATAGATATTTTATTTTTCAGCTTGCAGCCGGGACGATGTTCTACATTCCCAAAACGGCTTTCGGCAATGAAACGAGACTGGATTTTTTCCGCTCGATGTTAAAAAGCAATCTCGGGGATAAAACCAAACTTTTAAACGAATAATGATTACCGTCAACACTCTCGCCAAACAATCCGGCGTCCCGCTTGATACGATTCGCTATTACACGCGCATCGGTCTGCTGAAACCGTCGCGCAACCCGCAGAACGGCTATAAAATTTACCAGCCGACCGACGCCGTGCGCGTTCGCTTTATCCGCGCGGCAAAGGATTTGGGCTTTACGCTTGCCGAAATCACCGAAATTCTCGACGAAGCCAAACACGGAAACTCGCCCTGCCCGCTTGTCAGGGAAATCATCGTCCGCCAC
>JALZHR010000405.1 GCA_030860665.1 Acidobacteriota bacterium | reverse complement strand
CCAGCGGACGCTTTATCAATTATCGAAGCTGCCGACGCTCGGCGTTTTTTTAGCCAGCAAGCTCGTTTACCAGCCGCTGAACAAAACGCCGCTCGGCAAAAAGCTTTTTTATCACGAATATTTAACGCAGCTCGGCGCGTTCGGCTGGCGCGAGCAGCATAATATCGTCTTCGACCACCTGGTCGCGCCGACGGCGCTCTATATTTCGCGCGCGGAATTTGAAGACTGGTGGCAGGAAACCGGTGCGCAAGATGTCGAGATTATCTGGCATAACCGAAATTCGTGGTGCGGTTTCGGAAAAATTGATTGAACCGACGCCGAAAAACTTTATGAATAGAGATTTAATGCGGCGGAAATACGGCAAACCCGAACGCTTCAGCTATCCTTATCAATTTCATCGCGGTCAACCGGAAAAATTAGCGGAAATATTACGGAAAGCGGATAGTGAATTAACTTTGTCCGATTTCGGATTTATATTTTCAATGCACGAGCCTGACGCCGACTATGAGGAAGGTCTTTACTACATTCCTCTGTGTTTTGAAAATATGAAAACGGCTTGCCCGCTTGAGAGAAATGTTTGCGTCAGTTTGTTCTGGTATATTGAATATTTTAAGGACAAACTGGAAAAGGACGGATTTTACGAAGACTGTCTCAAGGAAATCGAAAATCTTTTCGAGATGTTTACCGGCGATTTTACGGTTATTAATGAATACCAGCCGAGCCGCCGCTATCGCTTGTCAAAACTCGAATACGGGCTAGCCGTCGATACATTAGTCTACGGCGCAACGCAAAGCGAAGAAACCTGGAGCTTAATAACTCCGTTTTTGTTCAATCTGCGAAATCGAGGCGCAGCCGGAAGCTGCTGGTGGATTATGATTAGCGCTTTTGTGCGCGACTGGCTTAGTTACGACGACAAAAACAACTTCGGATATAAAAAACGAAAAATCATATTCGAGCATTTTCACAAATTCGGCGAATATGCGAAGCACTGGGAAAGAGCCAGAATTTATACGCAGGAAAAAGGCAGTTACGAATTTCTTCCGCAGTTCGCCGTCGTTCCGTTCACTCTGGGCTGACAAGGCATCTTGACCGAATCCGTTTTTATGAAATTCGCAGGAGCATCGCCGTAAAACATCGCCGGTCAATCGAAGATGCCTTGCAAAAGATTCTCGATAAGGGCAGGGGCGGCGATTTTCACCGTCGATGGTATAGAAAACCGTATGGATTCTAAAATGTTCATCTGCGTTTTTTCCGGTCACTAAAGCGCAAGGCGACGCGCTTTTTAAACGCCCGATATATTTTGTATAAATCCTTTCCTCGGTTAAAATCTTTTTTTCAGTTCTAAAATAGAGGTTTCAGCAGTATGCTCAGATTTTTTAAATTCTTTTTTCTCCCTGCCCTTTTTTTCAGCCTGCTAGTCCCGATTTCCGCTCAAAATCAAACGGCGGCGGATTTCTTCGCGCAGGGTTTGCGGCTGGCTAAAGAACAAAAATACGAAGAAGCGCTGGCGGCTTTCCGGCGCAGCGCGCAGCTCGACCCGAAACAAGCGGCGACGCACGGGAATATCGGCAACGCCCTGCTGATGCTCAAGCGCCCGGCGGAAGCGGCGGCGTCTTTTCGCGAAGCCGTGCGCCTCGTGCCGACCGACGCTTCTTTTCGCAGGGCTTTGTGCCAATCGCTGAAACTGACGCAAAATCACGACGAAGCCGTCCGGCAGTGCGAGGAAGCCGTGCGGCTCGGCGACAATTCAGCGGAAAATCATCTCGCTTTAATCGCCGCCTTACGAGCCGCGAAACGCGACGGCGAGGCGAATCAGAAAGCGGAAATCGCTTTGCAGAAATTTACCGACAATGAAGATTTGCTCGAAGCTTCGGTCGACGCCGCCGAGCAGGCGGGAAATTACGCGCATGCTGTCGAAATGCTGGAAAGGCTGGCGCGTCTGCGACCGGCGTCGGCTTTTTATCAGGTCAAGCTGGCGGAAAATTATCTGCGCCTCGAACGCGACAGCGAGGCGATTGCGGCGGCGCGCAAAGCCATCGAGGCTGAACCGAAAAATGCACCCGCGCATTTTTATATGGGCAAAACTTTTTTTGAGCTGGGGCAGATGGACGAAGCGGCTGCGGCGTTTCAGAAAGCTTCGGAGCTTGACCCGAAATTCGGCGACGCTTTTTATTTTCTGGGCTTGAGTGAAATCCGTCGCGGCGCGACCGACAAAGGGCTGGCGGCGATGCGCCAGGCGGTGAATTTAATGCCGGAATCGGCTTCCGTCAATCTGGAATACGGGCAGCAGCTAAACAGCGCGTCGCGCTTTGCAGAAGCGATTGAGCCGCTCAGAAAAGCCGACCGGCTGCGTCCTAACAATCTGGAAACTAAGGTCGCGCTCGGGCTTGCACTGTTTGAATCGACGCATTACGACGAAGCGCTGGAAGTTCTGGCGGCGGCTGACCGGATGCAGCCCGGACATCAGGTCATCACGATGTTTATGAACGTCGCCCGCGCGCGCAAAAGCGGCGCGGCGCAGCTTAAATCGATAGAGCAATATGTCGCCGATAATCCGAAAGACGTTAAGGCGCAAATCCATCTGGCGAACGTTTACGGATACTTGCTCAAACACGCCGAAGCCGAGAAATTGTTTTTGCAAGCCGTCAAAGCTCAGCCCGACGATGAAAAACTTTACAATCTGATGGGCGTTTTCTACTCCGACGCGCGCCAGCCGGAAAAAGCGGTCGCGGCTTATCAAAAGGCGATTTCAATCGCTCCGCATCCGACCTTTTATATGAGTCTGGGCAGCGAGTTAAGCAAGCTCGGACGGACTGACGAAGCGCTCGCGGCGTATCAGAAGGCTCTGGAGATGAAACCGGATTCGATTTTCGTTCTCAAATACTATGCCGATTTGCTGCGCAACACGGGCAGGCGGCGCGAGGCGCTGGAAATGTATAAACGCGCCTACGGCGTTGACCCGACCAACGCCGTCGTCATTCTCAATCTCGGCGTTTTGTCGGCGAAAACCGGCGATTTGGAAAGCGCGAAACGTTATCAGGAAATGCTGAAAACCTTTGACCCCGCGCTGGCGAAGTCTCTGGCGCGCTTTCTGCGCCTGAAGATTTAAGCGCCTCTGAATAAAATTTCGTTTCATCAAAAAAAAGCAGCGCTTTTCCTTCCAAAGGGCGTTGCTTTTTTCTGAAAGGGCGTTTTATGTCACAATAAATTTATGAATCCGGCTTCTTCTCTGCCGCAGGAAATGCAGCGTCACACTTACGCCGTTATGAATCGCGTCGAGGATTCGCACTGGTGGTTTGCCGGGCGGCGGATGATTCTGGAAAGCTTTCTGCGCGATATTGTGCGGAAAATAGGCGCGCCGAAAGCTGAAACTCGCATTCTCGACGTCGGCTGCGGAACGGGCGCGAATCTGGAAATGCTGGCGCAGTTCGGCGAAGCCGAAGGCGTCGATGTCGCGGACGAAGCGCTGGAGTTCTGCCGCGCCAAAGGCTTGAAAACGCATAAAGGCTTGGCGGAAAAGCTGCCTTTTGCGGACGAAAGCTTTGATTTGACGACCGCTCTCGACGTAATCGAGCATCTGGACGACGACCTCGCCGGATTAAAGGAAATGCGCCGCGTTTTGAAACCGGGCGGGCGCGCGCTGATTTTCGTTCCGGCTTTTATGTGGCTCTGGGGCGTGCAGGACGACGTTTCCAATCACCGGATTCGCTACACGAAAAAACAGATTGTCGGGCGAATGGAAAAAGCGGGCTTTGAAATCGAGCGCGCCACTTACGCCAATTGGACGTTTTTCGCGCCGATTCTGGCGGGCAGAACGCTGATGAAAATAACCGGAATCAAGCCGGAATCGGAAAACAACGTCAACGTTTCGGCTTTAAACGGCATTTTCGGCAAAATTTTCGGCGCGGAACGCTTCTGGCTGAAAAATTTTGATTTCCCGTTCGGCGTTTCGATTGTGGTAGTGGCGAAGAAGGCTTAAAGCACGGAGCGATTGGATTTGAAAGCGCGGAAACGATTAAGGAAATGAAGCAGTTAAACGACTCGCAGCTTCATTTCCGCTCAAAGTTTGCCTATTTTAATTTCAGATGAAACCGGCGCAGACAAAACTTTCCACAGAAGACGCGGAAGCGCAGGACGCGCCGGAGCTTTCTATTTTTCTGCCCGTTCTGAACGAGGAAGAAAACCTGCGCCCGATGCACTCGAAGATTCAGGAAGCACTTAAATCACTTGGCAAAACGGCGGAAGTGATTTACATCGACGACGGCTCGACCGACGATTCTCTGCGAATTTTAAAGGAAATTGCGGCGGAAGATGAAAAAGTCCGCCTCATTTCGCTACGCAGAAATTACGGGCAGACCGCCGCGATGAGCGCCGGAATCGACGCGTCGCGCGGGCGGATTCTGATTCCGATGGACGCCGATTTGCAAAACGACCCGCAGGACATCGCGCGCCTTTTGGAAAAACTAAATGAAGGCTACGACGTCGTTTCCGGCTGGCGAAAAAACCGGCGCGACAATCTATTTTCGCGGCGTCTGCCGTCGCAAATCGCCAATAAAATCATCTCGTGGATTGGCGGCGTTCCGCTGCACGATTACGGGTGCAGCCTGAAAGCCTACCGGCGCGAAGTGATTCGGGAAGTTCGGCTTTACGGCGAGATGCACCGCTTTATCCCGATTTACGCGAGCTGGGCTGGGGGGCGCGTCGCGGAAATTCCGGTCGAGCATCACGCGCGCGCCCGCGGCAAATCGAAATACGGAATTTCGCGCACCGTCAAAGTCGTTTTCGATTTGATGACGATAAAATTTATGGCTTCGTATCAGACGAAGCCGATTTACGTTTTCGGCACGTTCGGAACGATTGCGCTGCTGCTTTCGATAATCGCCGCCCTGTGGGCTTTCTATCTGAAATTCGTCGAAGGCGTCTCGTTTATCCTGACGCCGCTGCCGATAATCGCCATTGTGCTGCTCGCCATTTCCGTGCAGTTTTTTCTGATGGGGCTGCTGGCTGAAATGCTCGTCCGGACGTATCACGAATCGCAGAACAAGGCGATTTACACCGTGCGGGAGAAGATTGGATTTGATAAACAGTGAGCAGTGAGCGGTGAGCAGTAAGCCGTTAAGAGTCAATTGCTTTGCTCACCGCTCACCGCTCGCCGCTCACTTTTTATGTGCGGAATAGCAGGCTGGGTAAATTTAGAAAATAAAGATTCACGCGGCGAGGAAGAAACGGGCGAAGCCGTTCTGCGGCGGATGTGCGAGCGGATGAAGCATCGCGGTCCCGACTCGGAAGGATTGTGGCTCGACGCTTCTGCTGCCGACGGCGGCGGCGAATCAGCCGCGCTCGGAATGCGCCGTCTTTCCATCATCGATTTGGAGACGGGCGAACAGCCAGTCTGGAATGAAGATAAATCAATCGTCGTCGTGATGAACGGCGAGATTTATAATTTCCGCGAATTAAAAAAAGATTTGGAGCGGCGCGGTCACCGTTTTCAAAGTCAATCCGACACGGAAGTTTTGCCGCATCTTTACGAGGAGCACGGCGAGGCGATGGTCGAGCATCTGAACGGGATGTTCGCTTTTGCTTTGTGGGATTTGCGCCGGAGAAAACTGCTGATTGCGCGCGACCGTTTCGGCGAAAAACCGCTTTATTACGGCGTCTTCGCGGGCAAACTGATTTTTGCTTCCGAGCCGAAATCTCTTTTACGGCATCCGTCCGTTCAGCCCGAAATCGATTTGCAGGCTTTGCGAGAATATCTTTCTTTCGATTACGTTCCCGCGCCGCTCTCGATTTATAAAGGCGTTTTCAAGCTGCCCGCCGCTCATCTTCTGACCGTCGAAAACGGCGGCGAGATAAAAACGCGGCGCTATTGGAATCTGAGCTTTTATAAAAACGGCGGCGCGCCGACGATTGATAAAGCCGCAAAAGAGCTGCGCGAAATCGTTTCCGACGCGGTTCGGATGCGCCTGGTTTCGGACGTGCCTCTGGGCGTTTTGCTTTCGGGCGGCGTCGATTCCTCGACCGTCGCGGCTTTTGCGGCGCGGCACTCGTCGGAAAAAATCAAGACGTTTTCCATCGGTTTTGAGGAAGATTCGTTTGACGAATCGAAATACGCGCGGCAGGTCGCGGGGCATCTCGGAACGGAGCATTACGAAGACAAGCTGAGCGTCGAAAAAGCCGCTGACTTGATTTTGGAAATCGGCGGCTGGCTCGACGAGCCGCTGTCGGACGGCTCGCTGATTCCGACTTTTCTGCTTTCGCGCTTTGTTCGCAAATACGTCACGGTCGCGCTCGGCGGCGACGGCGGCGACGAGATTTTCGCCGGTTACCCGATGTATTTCGGGCATAAAATGGCGCGCGTTTACGATTCGATTCCGCGATTTCTGCGCGCCGGACTGATTGAGCCGATTGTCAATAAGCTGCCCGTCTCGACGAAAAATCTTTCGTTCGATTACAAAGCGAAACGTTTTGTCGCGGCTTCAAAATACGACACGGTGACGCGTCATCACTCGTGGTTCGGCTCGTTTTCGATTGACGCGCAGAAGGATTTGCTGGCGAAAGACGTTCTGGCGACCGCTTCCGGCGATATTTACAAAGGCGCGAGGGATTTATTAAAGATAACGAACGCGACGGACGAAATCGAGCGGATGCAGTTTCTCGATATGAATTTCTATCTGGCGGAAGGCATCCTGACGAAAGTTGACCGCGCTTCGATGGCGGTTTCACTGGAAGTTCGCGCGCCGTTTCTCGACCCGCGCGTCGCCGAATACGCCGCGAGACTGCCGCTCGAATACAAGCTGAAAGGCGACAAAGGTAAATATATTTTAAAAAAAGCCGTCGAGGATTTGCTGCCGCGAGCGATTCTGCGGCGTCCGAAAAAAGGCTTCGGAATCCCGATTGCCGAATGGCTCAAACATCGT
Organism: Acidobacteriota bacterium; assembly: GCA_030860665.1. GTDB lineage: Bacteria > Acidobacteriota > Blastocatellia > Pyrinomonadales > Pyrinomonadaceae > JALZHR01. The sequence goes on along the minus strand of JALZHR010000405.1, from coordinate 1,825 downwards.
CTGAATCCTTTAATGCACGATTTGCTCGCGCCGCAAAGATTGAAAAATCAAAATTTGTTCGATGCCGATTACGTGCAGAAATTAATCAAAGAACACGAAACCGGCGCGGCTTCAAATCACAAACAGCTCTGGACGCTGCTCGTTTTCCAACTTTGGCTCGATAATTTCTGTCAGAACCGCCTGCGGTAGCAGGCAGACGAAAGCGGAAAGGCGAAAGGATAGAGAATCTTTTTCCACTTTCGCCTTTATCCTTTAGCCTTTCGCCTTTCGAGGCGGCGGTTCTGACTTGAGTAAACGGAAAATCTGCCTTGCTCGTCGTATTCGTAGTTTTTAAAACTCATTCCCGCTTTTTCCAGAACGCGAATCGAAGCCGAATGCTCGTCGTCAACCGTGGCGAAAACTTCCGGTAAATTCAATTCCTCGAACGCAAATCGGATTAAGCGGCGCGCGATTTCCGTCGCGTAGCCTTTGCCCCAGGAATTTCGGTTAAGAAAATAAACGAATTCCCAATCTTCCCTGCGCGTCGGGCGCGGGTAAATTCCGGCGTGCCCGACGTATACCGAATCTTCCTTTGCGAAAACCGCCCAAATATTAAAATTTTCCGGGTAAAGCTTTTCAAAAAGCTTAAGCCAGAAAGCTTCGGCTTGCTCGACGGTCAGCACGCCGTCGCCGACGTATTTCATCACCGCATCGTCGGTAAAAAGCACGATAAAATGCGCTCTGTCTTCTTCGGCGTAGCGCCTTAAAATTAATCTTTCGGTCTCCATAACCAAATAAAAAAGCCGACGCCCTTCAAAAAGCGTCGGCTTACAGCTTATTTCTTTAAAGCGAATTTATTGAATAATCGTGAACTTGGCGTTCGTGCCCTCGACTTTATTCTTGTCGTTGACGCGGTCGCGAATCGAAATCTTGATTTCGTATTCGCCCGGCGCGAGCATCGTCGTCGGCAGCAGGCGCGCAATCGTCAGGCGCTGTCCCGAATCGCTCAAGCCCTGCCAGTCTTCTTTCTGCCGCATAACTTCTTTGCCGTCTTTCAGCAGAATGTAATCGACGTCAACTGACGGACGCAGCGTCGTCTGGTCGATTCCGGCGTTGTAAATCTGCATATAGATGCCGACTTCCTGACCGCGTTTGTAAACGCCCGTCAGATTCGGAACGACTTTCGCGTTTCCGACGACGAACATACTGCCGATGTCTTTTTCGGTCGTCGAATAAAGTTTGGAAGCCAGAATCAGGCTCGAAGCCGAAAGCTTATCGGCTTCGTATTTCGGCACGGTAAAGCCGAGCGTACGGATGCCGCGGCTGCCGGAAGCAACGTCGCGGACGACGACGTCGACTTTATAAGTTCCGGGCGTCAGGGCGACCGCCTTCTGATAAATGGATTTCCGCTCTTTGGCTTCGGCAAGCTCTTCGGGCGAAGCGTTGGTCGTGACCGAATCTTCAAAAATGCCCGAGCGCTTTCCGGCGACTGCCGTGATGCGTCCGAAAATATTCATACGCGCCGTTTCAAGACCGCCGATTTGCTCGAAAACCAGCTCTTTGTTATCGGTCTGAAGCGTAAACGCCGTAATCACGCGGTCGTCCGACTGGCGGAAGAAATCCACGCGCAAATCGAAATCGAGCGGGTTATTGTCAATCACGGGCGATTCCAGATTAGCCTGCAAATCGCTGAACTTAACCTGCGGCGGACGCTGCAAGTTGGCGATGATTTCCATCCGGCGAAACGGGTTATCCTGCTCGCGCATAAAATTCTGACCGCCCATACCGCGCTGTCCTTTATCGCTTAAGCCCAACTGCTCGGCAGTCGTCAAACCCGCGCCGGGAA
>JALZHR010000506.1 GCA_030860665.1 Acidobacteriota bacterium | reverse complement strand
CGGAGCTGGTCGCCCTGGACGAAGCCCTCGAACGACTCGCCGCCGAAGACCCGCAGAAAGCCCGGCTCGTCGAACTGCGCTATTTCGGCGGGCTTTCAATCGAAGAGACGGCGGAAGTTTTAGGCGTCGGGACGGCGACCGTGATTCGACAGTGGCGAATCGTCAAAGCGTGGCTTTACAAGGAAATCGTCGGTGAATAGTTGCAACCCAAATCCTTTGTTTGCGTATCTTATAAGTTCCGCTTCCGTTTTTATCCGCAATGGCAAACACGCGCTGGCAAAAAATTGACGAAATATTTTCATCGGTTGCAGACCTGCCGCCCGGCGAGCGCGACAATCGCCTGCGCGAGCTTTGCGCAGGCGACGAAGATTTGCTTCGGGAAATCTCGGCGATGCTGGCGGTCGATGAGAAAGCCGAAAATTTTATCGAGACGCCCGTGATGATGCCCGATTCGCTCTCGCGCATTTTAACGTCCGGCGGCAGCGGCGGAAAGGCAGGAAAGACGGCGACGCTGGAGCTTGCGGGGCGGCAAATCGGCTCGTATCGCGTAATCAAGAAACTCGGCGCGGGCGGAATGGGCGCGGTTTATTTAGCCGAGCGCGCCGACGGCGAGTTTCATAAAAAAGCGGCGATTAAACTGGTCAAAAACGGCGCTGACACCGATTTTAATCTGCGCCGTTTTCGCCACGAGCGGCAGATTCTAGCTGAGCTGGAACATCCGAACATCGCTCGCCTGATTGACGGCGGGACGACCGAAGCGGGCGTGCCGTATTTCGTAATGGAATACGTCGAGGGCAAAACGCTTTTCGATTACTGCGGCGAGCGGCAAGCGGATTTGACGGAGCGTTTGCGGCTTTTCCGGCAAATCTGCGCGGCTGTTTCCTACGCGCACGCGCGCGGAATCATTCACCGCGACCTCAAGCCGAGCAATATTTTAGTGACGGCTGACGGCACGCCGAAACTGCTCGATTTCGGCATCGCCAAGATTCTCGACCCGGAGGACTGGGTTCACGATTCAATCGAAAGCACGGCGACACTGATGCGGCAGATGACGCCCGAATACGCTTCGCCCGAACAAATCAAGGGCGAAGCGGTAACCGCCGCCAGCGACGTTTATTCGCTCGGCGTCTGTTTGTATGAGCTTTTGACGGGCGAGCGCCCGTATAAATTTACTTCCCGCGCGCCGCACGCAATCGCCCGCGTCGTCTGCGAGCAAAAAATTCGCATTCCGCAATTCGGCACGGCGAGTCCTTTATCGGAGGATTTGAAATTCATCATTCTGAAATCGCTGCAAAAGCAGCCCGCCGAGCGATACGCGACCGTCGCCGATTTTGACCGCGATATTGAAAGATTTTTAGAAGGCGTGCCGGTTGTAGCCGCCGCGGATGCGCGAGCCGGATTTATTGACGATACGGCAGGCGATTCGGGCAATAGCAGCGCTGTTGCTGCTGCTGGTGCTGGTGATGCTCCTGTTGCAGTGTCGCTGACGGTCGCGCCGTTTCAGGTTCTGCCGATTGGAAACGCAGCAGAAGCCAGCGCTTCTTCGGGCGACGATTTTCTGGGCATCGGTCTGGCGGACGCTCTGACGACGAAGCTTTCCGGCATTCGTCAGATTGCGGTGCGCCCGACAAGCTCGGTTTTGCGGCTGGCGTCGCTCGAAGCAGTCGCGCTCGGCAAGGCTCTGGACGCCGATTTCGTTTTGACCGGACGAATTCTGCGCGGCGACGGACGCATCCGCGTCGCGGTTCAGCTGCTTAAAGTCAGCGACAACAGCGTGCTTTGGGCGCACTCGTTCGACGAATCCGAAGTTGATATTTTCTCTCTGCTGGATTCGATTTCCGAACGCGTCGCCGCTTTGCTCGTGCCGCACCTGACGCTCGAAGACCAGAAGGTTCTGCATTATCAGGGAACGGCGAACGCGGCGGCTTACGAGGCTTACCTGCGCGGTCGCGTCTTTTTCCACAATTATACTTACGGCGGAATGGGCGCGGCGGAAAACTGTTTTGCGCAGGCAATCGCGCTCGACCCGAATTTCGCTCTCGCGCATTGCGGGCTGGCGGATTTCTATAACTGGCAGACCATTTTCGGATTAACATCGAACCGGGAAGGCTTTTCGCGCGCGAAGCAGTCGGCGCTCAAAGCCATCGAGCTTGACCCGAATTCGGCGGAAGCTCACGCTGCGCTGGCGTTTACGACCTGGGCTTACGATTGGGATTTCAGGGAAGCCGAGCGGCTTTTTGAAAAGGCTGTCCGGCTCAACCCGAATTATCCGAGAGCGCACGAATGGTACGCGCTGCAGCTCAGCCTGACTGAAAGACACCGGGAAGCGTTTCTGGAAATGGAGCGCGCCGAGCAGCTCGACCCGAATTCTCCGGCGGTGGCGTCGATGCACTCGCTCATTTTATACAATGCCCGCCGTTATGAAGAAAGTCTGGCTAAAGCGCGGCGCGCGCTCGAACTCGACCCGGATTATTACATCGCGCTGCAAAGTCTGGGCTGGATTTGCCCGCAGCTCGGAAAATTCGACGAAGCGATTGGAAGCTGCCGCCGCGCCATCCTCATCAGCGACGAGCAGCCTTTAAATAAATTCTCGCTCGCGCTCGCCCTGATCGACGCCGGTCAGACGAAGGAAGCGCGCCGGATACTCGCCGAATTGGAAGTCAGGCGGCAGAAGAATCACGTTCCGGCATATTATCTGGCTTTGCTTTACGCGAATCTGGGCGAAGACGAAAAGGCGTTCGAGTGGTTTGACCGCGGGATTGAAGAACGCGGCTATTACACTCTGCGGATGCGCGTCGAGCCGCGGCTGGACCGCCTGCGCGGCGACGCGCGTTTTGCTCGGCGGCTTGAAGCCATCAAGCCTTTAGGCGAATCGAAATCAACCGCCGCCGCCGGGCAGAAAACCTTGCAGCAGCAGCAGGAACAGCAGCGCCGCAAGGTGCAGAGCGCGACCGCCGAAGAACTGTCCCGGCGCGGGCGCGCGGCGGCTTACGCCTATACTTTCGAGGGCATCGCCGCGTCGGAGAAGCTTTTTCAGGAAGCAATCGCGCTCGACCCGAATTACGCGCCCGCTTACAGTGGCTTGGCGGATTTTTATAACTGGCAGACGATTGCCGGGCTGGTTCCGCCCGCGTCGGTTTTTCCGGCGGCGAAACAGACGGCGCGGCGCGCCATCGAACTCGACCCGAATTCGTCGGAAGCACACGCTTCGCTCGCTTTTGCAGCCTGGGCTTTTGACTGGGATTTTGCCGAAGCCGAGCGGCTTTACCGCAAGGCAATCGCGCTCGACCCGAATAATGCGAAGGCTCGCGAATGGTTTTCATATCTTTTAAGCTCGGCTGGCAGGCACGATGAAGCCATCGCCGAAATGCAGCGCGCCGACCGCCTCGACCCCGACTCGCCTACCGTTTTGACGATGTTCGCATTGTGTTATCACAACGCGCGGCAGTATGAGAAAGGCTATGAAAAAATCAGGCGCGCGCTGGAGCTTGACCCGAATTATTATCTTGCGCTGAAATCTTTGGCTTGGGTTTGCCCGCCGCTCGGTAAGGTTGATGAGGGCATCGCGGGCGCGCGGCGCGCCGTCGAAATCAGCGACGAGCTTAAATTTAATAAATTCGCGCTCGCGCTCGCGCTGTGCGCCGCCGGGCAGCGGGACGAAGCCCGAAAAATCGCCGTCGAGCTGGAAAAAATCAGGCGCGAAAGATATGCTCCGGCTTACTTTCCGGCGCTGATTTACGCGAATCTGGGCGAGCGGGAAACGGCTTTCCGCTGGCTGGACGAAGCGATTGCCGAGCGCGGCTACTGGACTTTGTGGCTCGGCGTCGACCCGCGTTTCGACTCGCTGCGCGAAGATTCCCGTTTCGCCGAACGACTCGCGCGAATTGAATCCGTAAGCGGCGTCAGACAGGCAATCAGCGCCGATACGATAGACGACGCCGAGCAGCAGGAGCAGCAGGAGCAGCGGACTGAAAAAACTCGAAAATCCGGCAAATTTAAAATCAGCGCGGCGGCATTGGCGGGCGTCCTCGTTGCGGCTTTGATTTTAGCGGCAATTTACGCGTCGGTAAATTTCAAAATTCTTGTTAAAAAATTACCTCCGGCGGACAATCTTCAGACGGAAATCGTCGCGCCGAGCCAGCCTCCGGCGGGCGAGAAGCCGCGCACGAGCGATTCGGTTGCCGACGGTCTTTATCTTGCCGGAAAACGCCAGATGGAGATTCGCACGCAGGACGCTCTTAACAAGGCAATCGAGTTTTTCAACGAAGCCGTCGAGCGCGACCCGAATTTCGCGCTTGCCTATTCCGGCTTGGCTGACGCGCATATTTTAACCGCCGGTCAGCATAAAAACCCGCTGGAAGCGTATCGAAAAGCCGAAGATTACGCCCTGAAGGCGCTGGCGCTCGACCCGGATTTAGCCGAAGCCCGGATTTCGCTCGGAATGGCGAAATTTATCAATACGAAAGACTTTGCCGCCGCCGAAAAACATTTCCTGCGCGCCATCGAAATCGACCCGTCGCTCGCCTCCGCGCACCACTGGTATTCGCACGTTCTGCTCCAGGTCGGAAAAATCGACGACGCCGTCAGGGAAAAAGAGATTGCCGCCCGCCTCGCTCCCGATTCCGCCGTCATTCAATTCAGCCTGGGGCATTTGTATATGCAGACCAAACGATACGACGAAGCCGTCTTCCGTTTTGACAAAGCGATTGAAAACAACAGCAGTCTCATCGGTCCTTATTACTGGAAAAGTTATATTCAGCAGATTCGCGGCGACTACGACGCGGCTCTCGATACTTACCGCCGCGTGCGAATTTACGGCGGCGAGGACGAAAACGACCCGAGCTGGCTGCTGATGCAGGCTCAGGCGCACGCCGCGAAAGGGCGGCGCGACGAGGCGCTGGCAGTTCTGAATCGTTGTCTGAAAACCGACGGCTACGCCAAACGCTCCGGAGAACTGCTTCACGAGGTCGCGCTGGTTTATAACCTGCTCGGCGATTCGGAAGACGCTTTTGCCTGGCTCGATAAAATCGAAGTCAAAAGCGCCGAGCAGCTCAAATTTCACCTCGACGATTCGCGCTTCGCCAACCTTTACGACGACGCCCGCTACACCAGACTAATAGAAAAATGGCAAAGCCAGCTCCGGCAGATGCAAAACAGATAAACAGTCGAAATCGACTTTAAGCCGACGGCAAAGAAATCGAAAATTCGCCGCGATGACAAAACACTCGACTATTCGATTGAAACTTCCAGCGTGTAACGAGCCGCAGCGTCGGTTCCTATCAGAATTTCGTAAAGCCCGCTTTCCGTCAGTTCGCCCGCCCAGCTCAAGGCGTTACCGTCTACGAGCCGCTCACCCGATGGCGTAGTTAAGGTCAAGCCCGTCTTTCTGCCGGTCGTCAATTTAACGCTCAAAATTTGCCCGGCTTTGGCGCGAAAACGATAAACGTGCGACGTGCAAAGCCGGATTGTGTCTTTCAAAATCGTCGAATTTCGATTTTTGGCGATTTTTAGCGATTTATTGAGCGGCTTGTCGGTTCCCGGGCATTGCCCGAAATTATCCGGCGCGTTGGCGAGCAGGCAGACAGTTAGGATAATGCCGGGAAATATTAGTTTTTTCACAAAAAATTAAAGATGCGCGGCGCGCAGAAGGAGCGTGAACGCTCACGCGTAACACTCTTTTTCTGCCCGCCGCGCCGTTTGTTAATTGTTCGGATTGTAAAAGCCCGCCGCCGCCGCGACGGGCGCATCGGTCGGCGAGCCGAACTGCGTCGCGCGCATCTGCCCGCTCAGGCTTTCCAGTATATACCAGACGCCCGCACGGTTGACCGCGACATCCGTTTTGCCGTCGCCGTCGTAATCGGCGGGCACGGGCGCGTCCGTCGCCAAGCCCCATTTCACCGAGCGCATTTGATTATCGGAGCTTTGCCGGATATACCACGTTCCCGAAGACGGGCGGAAAACCGCCAAATCCGTCTTGCCGTCCGCGTCGTAATCGGCGGCAACGAGCTTGTCGTCGCTCAATCCCCAGTGAGCGTAGCGCGCCTGACCGTTCGAGCTTTGCAGAATGTGCCAAATCCCGTCCGACGGGCGAAACACGGCGGCATCCAGCTTGCCGTCGCCGTCGAAATCTCCGCGCACCGGGCGGTCGCCCGCCGTTCCCCAGTAGACGGTTCTGAAATCGACGCCGGGCGAAGCCGAAGGGCGATAAAAGAAAAAGCCCTGCGCGTTAGCCGTCGTTCCGCCGCGATAAACCGCCGGGTCGGCTTTGCCGTCGCCGTCCCAATCTCCGGCGAGAAACGGCAAATCGTTCGGCGAGCCGAACTGCTCGGCGCGCACGGAATTGTTCGAGCTGTTCAGAATATAAAAATACGATCTGTCCGGATTGCCCGCGTCCGCCGCCGCGCGCCAGACGGCAACGTCGGTTTTGCCGTCGCCGTCGAAATCAGCCGGAGTTATCACGTCCGTCGGCAAGCCCCACCGCACGCCGGTAAAAGAACCTGGCGGAGCGGCGGAAGTATCGGCGGAGACTTCCTGCTGCTGCGAGCTGGGCGCGATATACCACGTGGCGTCGGAACGGCGAAAAACCGAGATGTCGGACGCGCCGTCGCCGTCGAAATCGTTCGCCGTCTCGCCCTTCGGCGAACCGAACGGAACCGCCGTAAAATCGACGTTCGTCGTTTGGCTGTTGTGCCGGACGAAACGCACGGCGGGCGAGAAACCGTATCCGACGCGCGCCGGAGAAACCTGCTGCGTGACGCCGGTCGTCAGGTTCGGAAA
>JALZHR010000504.1 GCA_030860665.1 Acidobacteriota bacterium | reverse complement strand
AAATCGACCATCTTCTGCGCCGTTTCGACAGCCGCCGCGTAATTTCCCAGTTCGACGTTCGCGTCGGTCAAAACGCCGTAAACGAATGCGTCTTTCGGATAATTTTTTTGCAGCTTTTCGCCCGCTTCGAGCGCTTCGGCAAAGCGATGAAAAGTTAAATGCAGAGACGCCCTGAGCTTTTGCGCCGAAGCGTTTTCCGGCTCGATTTCGAGCGCCCGGCTGACGGCGTTTTCGGCTTTCGAGTTCAGGCTGAAATCGCCCGTTTCGCGCGCCGCCTGAATATAAGCGGTCGCCAGATTGACGTAACCAATCGCCGAACCGGGCATTTTTTCAATCAGCGATTCGGCTTGGCGGATTCGCTCGTCTTCGGTCGATAATCTGCTTTCCGCAGCCGCCAGTCCCGGCGACGCGCCGACCGGCGTCACGCTCCGCTCCGCGCAGCCCGACATTGCCGCGGTCGCGATGATTGTCGTAAATAAAAATAGAAGAATTCGCCGTTTCATTTTTTCCGTTCACCTGTCAAAAAAATTCGCCGGAAAGCCCGGTTTTTAACGTCGCCCTAAGAAATTAAAAACCGGCTTTAAATTATTGATTCAGAGCGATTAATAAGTTTAAAGCTGTCATGCTTTCCGGCGAGTTTCGCGGCGCAGGATTGCTTCTACGCCGCGAAATCCTTTTCATTTAGCCGACCTTTTTCGGCAACTTGAAATTGTTCAAAAGGCTGCCCGTTTCGTCCACGATAAACGGCAAAGCGTCCTGCTGGCGCGCCGGACGCTGCGCCGGTGAATTTGCCGGTCGCGGCGTATTGCCCGGATTCGGCGGCGCAAGATACGGGAAGCGCGCGAGATACGGCTGCTCGTTCGTGCTGACGCCGTCGCCGAACGAGTTGTTCGGCGGGACGTTGGTCGCGGGCGTGAACGGTGTGCCGCCGAGCGCGGCGCGCACCGCAATATCCACCACGTCGTCGCCGACCCGTCGCCCGTTCGGGAAACCGCCGATGTCGCCGCCGAGCAGCCCGAGACGGCTGTAGCCCGTCGAGCCTGTTCCGACCGGCGCAATCGCCACGTTCAGGCGCAGGTATTCGTGCGGCTGACCGTCAGAGAGAAACGTCGTGTAATTCGGCAAGCCCGGAACCGCGCCAGCCGGAATGCCGGTCGCGAAAATCGCCACCAAATCGCTGCGCGGCGCGGGCGGAATATTAATCGCGATGCCGTTAAAAGCGCCGAGCGCATAGCGGACGATTTTCGGAAATTCCGGGTCGAGGATGGCGGGCGCGGCGACCGCGTCGAGCTGCGGCGAAAGCGAGTTGAAAGCGTCTTTCAGACCGAGCGGAATCACCACCTCGTTGACCAGCGGGTTGCCGAGCCGCGAAACCTGTACCCACGCGCCCTCCGAATTCTGCGTGCCGTTCGCGTTTATCACCCTGACCGAGCGGCGGCTCGCCGTCGACCAGACGCCGATAACCGCGTCCGCCGCCGTCGGGCTGGAAGGAACGGCGCGCGAGACGGTTAAGTCCTGAATCGGAACTTCCAGAGCAATCGTGTTGACGTTGTAGTTTCTGAGCGAATCGACGCCGCCGCTTGCGCTGAGCGAGCGATAATTAATCGCGTCGAAAACGCCTAAATCGAGAAAAAATCCCTCGTCGCGCTGACCGGCGAAAACACGCCCGCCGCCCGACAGGTTATAAACCGCGGGCTGACCGAGATTCTGCTCGTAATTCGGCGTCACGCGCGGACCGATGTTGCTCGGCGGCGTTCTCAAGCCGCCGGCGATAATCCGACCGCGTCTGCCCGAAAGGCGGTCGATGCGCCTGACGGTGTAGGTCTGCGGCATATTGTAATCCGGGTCGTTGAGCGACGTAATCGCGCCTTCCTGATTGACCGTGTTCATTCCGAGCACGGTGTTCGCGTTGACGATTTGCGTGTTGAACTGAAATTGATACGTGATGTCTTCGATTCCGTCGCCCGTATTGTCGATTTTGATTTCATACAAAACGGTGTCGTCGAAACGGAAAAACTGCGGACCGCCCGAAGGCTCCTGCAGCGGAATAAAATTGGAAATCAGCGTGACAAAGCCTTCGCGCCCGCTCTCGCTGCTGCGAAAAGCGTAAACGTCCGTGTTGTCGGCGAATCTGTCCATACTGATAAGCGGCGCTTCGGCGTGGCTCGACGCGCGCGACGGCAGAGCCGCGAGGCTCAAACAAATCGACATCAGCAGCGAGCCGCAAAACGCCGTCGAAACGATTTTTCTTTTTAAAAAATTCTTCATCTGTAAAATTCCTCCTTAATGAGTGTCGTAAGAGGCAACCGGAACGTCGCCGTTAATGCCGAATTGCTGCGTCGCGATTGCGCCGTTCGAGCCGGTTCGCGCCGTGTAGAAAGTTCCGAGTTCCTGTACGAAAACCGCGACGTCCGTCCGTCCGTCGCCGTCATAATCGGCTTGCGCCGGAATATCGGGTTTCGAGCCTAATTGAACGGTAAAAAAGCCGCCGTTCGAGCTTCTCAGCACATACCAGTTGTAGCTGGTTCCGGTGCGGACGACCGCGAAATCGGTTTTGCCGTCGCCGTCGTAATCGCCCGGCACGACCAAATCCGAGCCGAGACCGAACTGAACGGCGGTAAATCCGGCGGTGCTGCGCTGCACGTAGAATGTCGCCGGGCTGTTGCCGCTGCCGCGATAGACGGCTAAATCGAATCTGCCGTCGCCGTCGTAATCGCCCGGCGCGGTCGCGTCCGTCGCCAATCCGAACTGCGCGCCCGTAAAGGTATGGGTCGCCGGATTGGTCAGCACATACCATGTCATCGCGCCGCCCGCGCGCCGGACGACCGCGTAATCGGCGCGCCCGTTTCCGTCGTAATCGCGCGAGACAGGCTCATCGCCAGCCGCGCCGAACTGGACGACCGCCAGCGCATTGTCGGAGCTGCGC
>JALZHR010000362.1 GCA_030860665.1 Acidobacteriota bacterium | reverse complement strand
GTTAATCCTGTCATCCCTGTTAATTTATCTCCGTATTTACGTAGTGAAATAAAACAAAAAGGCGACGGTGACCAACCGACGCCTTTATCTTTCCGCAGGAGAATTATTTACATAACGAGGAGCTGGTATGATAATTAAAAGCTCTTGCGGAAAAGATACGATGCCCTGATGAAAAACGTCCGGCTGTTGCGCTCGAAGCCGGGTTCCTGAAGCCTTGTAAACGGGTTGTAGCCGTTGTAGTTGAAATTGTCGTTGTAGCCGACGTAGAACGCCGTCCCCGGGTTCGGATTCCAGCCGAGCAGAGCCTGCCCGCTGAAGTTTCCGCTCATCGAATCGTAATCGAGCCGGAAACGCGTGAAGGTAAAGCGTGTGAACTGGTAGGTCGAGCGCGCCGTAATCAGGTCTGAATCGAAAACCCTGGCGCTGTTGTCGTTGCGCACCAGGCGGCTTTTGCGATAGCTGAGCGAGATTCGCAGCGGGTCGGTCGGGCGGACTTCGCCAAAGATTTCCGCGTCGAACTGCCTGCCGGGACCCGGATTTTGCCGCGGACTTCCGAAATCGAAATCGTAGGCGTTGAAGATATGCCCGACGAACATTCCGAAGCTCAGTTTTTTAACCGGCGTCGTGTTGATGTTGCCGCTCGCGTAATGCTGCCAGACCGAGCGCTCCGGCGCGCCGAGAAATGCGCCGTTTCTGGTAGCCGAACGCCGCAAGCCGAATTCCTCTTCAAAAATCCGCTCATAGTAAATGCCGGATTCGACGGAAGCGAAAGTGTTGCGCTGGAGCGTGAAATTGAAATTCGTGCCGAAATTCAAATCCTGCGAGCGACCTTTCCAGTCGTAGTTCACGCCGGCAAACTGCCGCCAGTCGACGCGAATGATTTTCGCTTTCGGTTTCGGCTCGGTGCTCAGGCGATTTGCCGCGAAAATAAAATTCGTGTTGACGCGGCGCGTAAAGCCCGAATCGGCGCGGTAATCTTTCGACCGCCCGCCGAACTCGACGAACCAGCCGCGATTTTTTTCCGTGTAATCCAGATTCCAGTAATAGCCCAAGCCGTTTCCGGTGCGGTAATTTCTGAACGTGTTCGAGTTTGAATCGGTCTGGTCGGTCGTGCCCGTGCCGCAGATTTCGCGGTTGCGCTGCGCCTGCAAAGGATTTTCCGACGGCTCGAAAGTCGCCTCGAAAAAGCAGCGGCGCGAGTGCGTCCCGACGACTTGAAACGTCGAAATCAATTTATCGGTATACTTGATATTCCCGTCAAAACCGGCGACCAGATTTCTCTGTTCGGGAAAGCTGCGGTAAGTTCCGAAAAATCCGACGTTGTTGTTCTTGCCGAAGTCGCGCTTGAGGCGCAGAACGGCGAACATCGAATTTTTATCGACGAATTCGTCGATTCTGCGCCGCGTCGACAAATCGTTGCGCTCTTCTTCTTCATAATTTCCCGGCGCGTTGTCCGAGGCGACGAGCAAGCCGATGGTATTCTTTCCGATTTTTCCGGTCAGCTTCGCCGCGACGTCCGGGTCGACGATGTTGCGCGAGTAGAAAATCTGCAAAGGCGAATTGAAAATATCCGCGCCTTCGAGAAAAAACGGGCGCTTTTCCTGAAAGAAAATCGGGAAACGCTGGTTTGCCGTGACGACCAGGGCGTCGGCTTCGATTTCGGCGAAATCCGGGTTGTAAGCCAAATCCAGCGTCAGATTCGGCGTAATCGTATATTTCATCGTCACGCCGATATCCTGTTTGATAGGCTGGTTGACGAATCTTCCGGCGGCGATTTCACGGGCTTTAAAGCGGCGTCCGGTTTCCGAAACCGTGACGCTCGGCACGATTTCCAGCGTCCGCTCGGTTTTGATTTCGTCCAGCCCCGACAGCTTTCCGTGCTTGACCAGAAAGCCGGAGATGTTCCGGTCGTCCGGCAGCCACTGGTCGAACTCGTCGTTGAAGCGGTCGATATTGCGCGCGGCGTTAAAGCCCCAGAGCTTTCCTTTGCCCGCCGTGTAGCGCAGCGATTTGAAAGGAATTTTGACTTCGACCGCCCAGCCCCAATCGTGAATCGCGCCCTTGGATTCCATCACGATATCAACGGAAAAATCCGCGCCCTGACCTTCGGTGTAGATTCCGTCCTGCTGGATTCCGAACGGGTTAAAGCCCAAAACATACGCGCGGCGCTGGTCGTTGTAGGTGTCGAGCCAGACGCGCACGTTGTCTTCGCCGAAAACGCTGTCGCGCTTGGCGAGCGTCGCGCGAATCTTGTCCTTGTCGTCGAAACAGCGAAAGGCGATGTAGAGATGTTTTTCGTCGTAGCCGATCATTACCTCGGTCGGCTTGGACGGCGCGATGTTGTCGCCCGGCGAGGTCTGGTAGAAATCCTTTAAAACCTGCGCGCTTTTCCACACTTCGTCGTCCAGATTTCCGTCGATGACGGGCGACGCGGCGAATTTGACGACTCTGACCGGCTCGACCTTCTCGCGCGGAAGATTGAATTTTCCGATTTTTTTCGTCGTCTCGCCGTCGGCGGGCGTCTGATTGGCGTTCGAGCCGTTTTTTGCGATTTCTATCTTCTTTTCGTTTTTATCTTTATCTGCGGAGCCGTTCGTTTCGAGAGTGTTCTGCTGGGCGTGTATACAAATCGAAAAAAATAAAACGGTAAAAAGAGCGAGTAATTTATTCATACCTTACCTCTTCGGTTTCAGAAGGAAAAACAGTTTTTAATTATGAATGCAGAAAAGGAAAAATTTCCGCTTAATGACTAAAACGATAATTCAGTCAAAGAGTTTCATTTTTTTTTGTAAAAAAAGTAAATAAAATTGTAGGAAAGGAAATTTTCTTTTTTTACAACAATTAGAAGCTCGCCTTCAGATTATTTGCGGTGCGGATGAAGACCTGACCGTCGTCGGCGGCATAAAGACGATAAAGACTGCCGCCGTTGCCGACCTTCCAGACGGAAACGTCCTTTTTATCGCCGAGCGAAACGAGCCGGACGCCTTCGGTTCCGAGTTCTTTGCGGTTCGATTCGATATTGGCGTTAACGGTTTCCGGCAGCGTCAGAACAATCGTCCCGTCGATTGTGTGCGCGTCGATTTTCTGAAAATCGCCTTCGAGATTTATCGCGCCGTCGCCGGTTCTCGATTCCAGCTCGCCTTTAAAGCCGATAACGCGGTTATTGCCGTCGCCGGTCGTCACGCGCAGGCGTCCTTCGACGTCGCGGATGCTGACGGCTTCGTCGTCGCCTTGCAGCTCGATTTCGCCCGAGACGTTTTCGAGGCGGATTTCACGCTCAGCGAGAATCCGCAGATTCGACTTTTTTGGCACGAACACCTCGACGCGAATACGGCTTAAATCGCCGAAAACCACACCGTCCGTCGCCGGTGTGGTTTGTTCGGAAATCTTGATGTTGACCTGCGAATCGTCGCGGTCGATTTTGTAATTGACCGGCTGCTGCACCTTCGAGACCGTCGTGATAAGATACTGCACTTCCGGTTTGTCCCAGCCCTTGACGGTGACGGAACAATCTTTGGCTTCGACCGTCACGCGCGGAACGCTCCTGACTTTAAAAGTCTCGGTTTTTTTTTCGATTGTCGGCGCGACCCAGCCGATGTCGCGCGCGCGCATTATCGCTTCTCTCTGTCGCTGGCGCGCTTCTCTGAGCCGCTCTTTCATTTCTTCCGAGTTGACGATTTTGGCGGCGTCTCTAATCGCTTCCTCGTTGATTCGGTCAAGCTCCGGCTGGATTTTGGCAAGCTCCTTTTCCGTCAGCTTCATCGCCTTCAGGCTTTCCTTCTGCGCGTCTTTGACGGCTTTGGCGGCGTCCTTATTTATTTTCGCGGCGTTGACGGAAACCTCGTTATCGTCATCCTCAGCGTCTTCGTCCGTGTCGGGGTCGTCGGCTTTATTTTTCTGCGGCAGCAGATTCGTCGCCGGGCTGGGGGTTTTGCCGTCCTGTTTGCGGCGGATTGCCAGCTCGCCGTTGACGCTGTTGAGCTTGATGTTCAGCGCGCCGCTGCCGAGCCTGCCGTATAAATCGCGCCCGACGTATTCGCCTTTGCGCACGGGCAGACCGAAATCGTTGTAAATCTGACCGTTAACGGTATCGGCGCGCAGCGTCGCGTTGGCGTCCGAGGGAATCGTCAGCAGGACTTTTCCGTTGACCGTATCGAGCGTGATTTGCCCGCTGCCGGCTAAAGTATCGAAATCGGCTTCGGTCGTGCCGTTGACGGTCGAGATTCGAGCCGTGCCGCGCAGGTTGGTCGCTTTGACGCTGCCGTTGACGGCGGAAGCTCTGGTCGAATTGGTCATATTGGAAATCGTCACCGAGCCGTTGACCGTTTCGATTCCGTCGAGCACCGCGCCGCGCGGAACCTGTAGGCGATACTGGACTTCGAGTCTGCCGTGATTTCTATTTTTCACGCCGTTGCCGTCGCTGCGCCGCCACGAGCCGTAATCGGTTTCGACGCGCAACGAATCCGGGCGAGCGTCGATTCTGATTTG
>JALZHR010000319.1 GCA_030860665.1 Acidobacteriota bacterium | reverse complement strand
TAAAAATTTCATATAAATCTCCTTTCCAAAGATTGAAGACGGGTAAATCCGCCTATCTTAAAAGACGCAAAAGCCGTTCGGAAGCGGACATTATTTCTGAGATTTCGCGGCGCGCGTTTTTTCGATTGTTGGTTTTCCGTTGCGCGGCTCGCCGTTTGGCATTACATTTATAAAGCAAACCGACCGAACCGAAAAGCGTATTTTTTTTATATGACCGGACAAATTTTCGCCTGCATCGTTTTCGTCATCGCTATTTCAACGCTAATCTTCGCGCAGAAAACAAATAAGTCAAGCGCACGATTGCAGCCCGAAATCCGGGTCAGTTTTCCGCGCCCGGTCAGGTAAATTTATTCGTCTTTCTAAAGAGATTCTTCTGCCGTATAATCTGAGAAATTTATGAAAAAATATCTTCAAAAAATTTGTTTTTTCCTGTTTCTTTTCACCTTTTTTTCCGCTTTCGCAGCGGCTCAGAAACTCGAAGGCGACCGCGCGATGAATCAGCCGTTCGAGCCGTTCAGGATTATCGGAAACGTCTATTACGTGGGCGCTTCGGACGTGACTTCCTACCTGATTACCACGCCGCGCGGGCATATTCTGATTGACGCCGGATTTGAGGAAACCGTCCCGCAAATCAAGGCGAACGTCGCCAAGCTCGGCTTCAAGCTGAAAGATATAAAAATTCTGCTCACCAATCACGCGCATTACGACCATTGCGGCGGCTTGGCGGAAATAAAAAGGCTGACCGGCGCGCGTCTTTACGCGAGTCCGCCCGACGCGCCCGTTCTGGAAGACGGCGGCGTCAGCGATTTTCGTTTCGGCGGCGACAAGCCTTTGTTTACGCCGGTTAAAGTCGATGAAATTTTAAAGAACAACCAGGAAATCAAGCTCGCCGACACGGTTTTGACGACTCATTTCACCTTCGGGCATACAAAAGGCGCGACGAGCTGGACGATGGACGTTTCGGAAAACAATCGCCGGTATAAAGTCGTTTTTGCCAGCAGCGTGACGACGCTCGATTATTCGCTGGCTGATAATCCGAAATATCCGCGAATAGCCGAAGATTTCGCCGACACGTTTGCGACACTTAAAAATATTAAGGCGGACGTTTTTTTAGCCTCGCACGGGCAGTTTTTCGATTTGAAGCAAAAAGCCGAAAGACTTCGCACCGGCGCAAAGCCGAATCCCTTTATCGACCCGCAGGGCTATCAAAGATTTGTCGCGCGAATGACGAAGACTTTTGAGGACAAATTGAAAACCGAAAAAGCGGGCGGAAAATAAACTCCGTCTGGCTTTGTAAAGCAGAAAGCGTTGAATAAACCTTGAGCGGCTGTTTTCCGGTAATCAGGAAAACAGCCGCTCAAGGTTTATTTATTTTTCCAAATCCGCTTTAGTTTTTCGTTACCCGGCAATCAATTCATTACTGCAGTAACGAGCGGATTTTTGCGACGACCGACTGCGCGCCGCCGCCGTAATTTGAAAGCACGACCGCCGTGTAATCGGAATCGGTAAATATCGTCAGGTCGGAGCTGATGCCGATAAAACCGCCGTTATGCCCGGTCCAGGCGGGATTTTTGCCGACGCCGAAGCCGTAGCCGTAATCCGGGGAATTAAGTTCGGGCTTGGGCGAAGTCAGAATTTTCACGTATTCCCTGCCGACCAGTTTCCCGCTCTGAAGCGCGCGCGCGAATCTCAGCAAATCGCCGACCGTCGAATAACCGCCGCCCGCCGGACCGCCGCGAACCACGTGCATAAAAAGATTGTTGCGGAAAACCGTGCCCTGGTCGGTGAAGCTTTTTTCGTAGCCGACCGCCAGATTCGCGTTTACGTTATCCAATTCGTAGGAATCGGAGCTGGTCATTCCGGCTTTTTTGTAAACGTTTTCACGGATGTAATCGTAATAATTCTGCCCGCTAGCCTTCTCGATAACCCTGCCGAGAACGAGCATTCCGGTGTTGCTGTATTGCCATTTCGTGCCCGGCTCGAACTGCATTTTTTCATCTTTCGCCAGCTCAAGGAAATCGTCAATCGTGCGGTAACGCGCGCGCGAGCTTTCCATAAACGTCTTATTGAAATAACTTCCCAAGCCCGACGTGTGCGAGAGCAGATGCTTGATTTTTATCTTTTCCGCCGATTCCCGGTCGGGAAATTCCGGCATAAATTTCGACAGCGGGTCGTCGAACGAGAGCTTTCCCGCCTCGACCAGCTGCGCGACGGCGACCGCCGTGAACATTTTATTCATCGAGCCAAGATTGAATTTCGTGTTCACGTTGTTCGGCACTTTGAAATCCTTGTTCGCCTCGCCGAACGCTTTTTCATACAAAACGTTGTCGCCTTTGGCGACCAGAACCGTGCCGGAGAAAACATCAGCCCCGCTGACTTTTTTCATAAAATCGTCCAGCTCGGCGGCGATTTCGCGGTCGGATAATTTTTTAGTCGAAGGCGTTTCCAGCGGTCGCATTCCCATTCCTCTCAGATAATACGGCGCTTGCTCGTCGACCATAAACATCACTTCCAGAGCCTGCCCGGTCAGATTGGTTTTAACGCTGACGGCGACTTCGTTCGGCTTCGTGCGGCGCACGTTCTGGATGCTCAGCCCGCGCGTTTCGTCGTAAATTCGCGCGTAATTATTTAACCGAGCCTCGACGGGAAGTCGTTCGAGCGCCGGCTTGGCAAAGCTTTCGGTAATAAATTTCCGCCACGTTTCGCGGTTATTCGAGTTGATGGCGTCGACAAAAGCGCGCGCCCGCTGTTCGGCGGCATCTGCTGCGGCGCTTCCTGCCGGAGTTTGCGCAAATACGCTCAAGGAAAAGCTGACGGTCAATAAACACGACAGCAAAATTGCCGCCGCTGCGGTTTTCAGATTCGCGGTTTTCGCGAACTGAAACGAATAAAATTCAGAGTTTTTCATACTTGTTGGATTCCTTTTTGACTGATTTGCGAAAGTAGTCATAGTCAATACGCATCGAATCCAAATTAAGTTTCATCTAAAAACGACGAATTTTTCGGCGCGCGCAAAAACGAAAAATCGGCGCGATTGGCGGAAACGGTCGAGATTCCGCAAATGAAGGCGCGCCCAATGATTCCGTAATCGGAGTTGATATGAAATAAAGGTGAAAAGTGAAAAAGTGAAAAGGTGAAAAAGTTTTGTCGAAATCTGTTCAACTTACTTTTTTACCTTTTCACTTTTTCACTTTTATTCGGATTTGGTCTGAACCTGCGTGCTCAACAGTTTATTTAACTGTTCTTCAACTGCCGCGTCCTTTTCCTGCATTATATTCTCGACATCTCTGTCCCATTTCGCCGGGTCGCGCTCGATGTAGACGAATTTCCACGCGTGTAGCGTTCCCGGATTCGGATACAAGCCTTTGACATACGGCTTTTTCAGCCAGTTGGTCGCGGCGACGGTCAGCGGAACCGAAGGCAGCTGCTCCATCAGGTAATATTCGGCGCGCGCCAGTTTCTCGTAGCGTTTCTGCGGGTCAAGCTCGTTGTTCGCCTCGTCCAGCATCCGGTCGTATTGCGAATCGAAAAAGCCCGAGCCGCCGTCGTTCTGCTGACCGTAATGCAAGCCGAGAAACGTGAACGGGTCCATATAATCGCCGCCCCACAGGCTTTGCACGAAGCCTTCGTATTGAAGCGAGTTGCGATAGGGCAGAAACGTTTTGAACTCCATATTTTTGAGCGGAATCGTAATGCCCAGATTCTGCTTCCACTGCGCCTGAATAAATTCGGCGACCTGCCGGTTCGATTCGAGCGTGTTGTAGGAAATGGCGACCTTATCAGCCGGGAACGTCGGAAACGAAAAAGCGCCGCCGTTTTGCCGCATCGGGAAACCGGCTTCAGCCAGCAGTTTGCGGGCGAGTTCCGGGTCGAATTGCTTTCTTTGTTTCGCCCAGTCTTCGGGCGAGATGCCGCGCTCTTTTCTGACTTCCTCGCCGACCTTATCCATCGCTTTGTCGTAATCGGGAAAAATGCCGGACGGCGTCTGAAAATAAAGCGGCTTTGTCGTTTTGCGAAACTGCGCGAGCAGCTCACGGTTAATCGCGAGGCTGAAAGCCTGCCGCACCTTGCGATTGTCAAACGGCGGCTTCGTGACGTTCATACTGTAATAAGCGGTGGCGTTTTCGGGAAAATTCAGATATTCGTCCTTGTAATCGCGCACCACGTCGAGCCACGAAGCCGGAACGATGTGATTGAGCATCGCGTCGATGTTTCCGGCTTTATACAAATTGAGAATCGTCGTCTGCTCTTCGACCGGGTAAAACTCGATGCCGTCCAGACGGACGTTTGCCGCGTCCCAGTAATTCTGGTCTTTTTCAAAAATATAAGCGTCGTAGGGATAAATCTTTTTGACTTTAAAAGCGCCGCAGGTCACGATGTTTTCGGCGCGCGTCCAGTTTTTATCGTGTTTTTCAATCGCGTGCTGCGGAACGAGACGGAAAAACTGGTGCGCCAGCAGCCCGAGGAAAAAAGGAGCGGGCTGGCGCAGAGTGATTCTGAGCGTATAATCGTCGAGCATTTCGACGCCGATGTCTTCGGCTTTGACCGGAACAAACTGCGCGCCCTCGGCAAGCGCCGCCTTCAACGCAGGATTGGCTTCAATCTGCTTGGCGCGTTTTTTCTCGCTGCCGTCCAGAACCAGGCGGTCGGGCGATTTGATGAACTTGTGGAATTCGGTTTCCGCGCCGAAAGCCGTCGCTGCCGGAGAAGGCGCGGCGGCGGGTTTTATTTGTGCCCGGCTCGAATCATCCGTTTTTTGCGGCGGCGCGGCGTCGCCGTCTTTTTTGGCGAAATCCTTTGCCAGCAGAAATCGGTCGTTCTTTTTCACGAAAACCTGCTCGCCGTTAAAGGCTTCGGCGTATTTGATAAAGTAGCCGAGGCTCGCCGTGCGCGAGGCGGTTTCGGGCGCAAAGCCGCGCCGGAAGCTGTAGAGAAAATCGCGCGCCGTAATCGGCGTTCCGTCGCTCCATTTGGCGTCCCTGCGCAGGTAAAAAATAAATTCGTCCACGTTCGGGCTGATTTCCCAGCTTTTGGCAATCGCCGGAATCGGCTCCATCGTTTTCGGGTGATACTCTACCAAGCCGTCGTAAAGCGCCATTAAAACGCGCGTTTCCGGCTGCCCGCTAGGCTGATGCGGGTCGAGCGATTCCGGCTCGGAGCCGGAAATATACCGCAGAACGTTTTCTTTCGGCGGCTGCGTTTTTCCGAAATAACGGCTGCTGCCGGCGGAACTCGCGCAGCCGGAAATGAAAATCGACGAAACGGACAAAGCGAGAATCGGCAGAACGACTCGGCTAAAGAATTTGATACGCGCCATAATACATACGCTCCTTTATTTACGACTTACCTGCTACCCGATGAAAAGATACGAGAGAACCGGAAAATACCCCGTAAAAATATCACGTTCCAAAGTTTGCAGGCAAGAAATTTTCGCATTCAACGGCGGCTGATTGACCGGCTCGAATCTTTTTTCGCGCCGCCCGCGCGGCTAATCTTCTTTCGCTTTGACCGTTTCATACGCCGGGTTTCCCGTCTGTCTAAACCACCGCGACAATGCTATAATGCGCTATCTTTTTATGCTCGAAAGCGGTAAAAATTTTGGGCGCTACACGATTCTCTCCCTAATCGGAAAGGGCGGAATGGGCGAAGTGTATCTGGCTCAGGATAAAAGCCTTAACCGCAAAGTCGCGCTGAAAATCCTGTCCGAGAAATTTGCGGGTGACGTCGATTTGCTGCGCCGTTTCGAGCGCGAGGCGGAGACGGCTTCGGCGCTGAATCACCCGAATATCCTGACCGTCTACGAGTTCGGCAAGGAAGACGGGCTGCATTTTATCACCACCGAATTTGTCGAGGGTGAAACGCTGCGCGAAAAATTAAAGCGCGAGAGACTGAGCCTGACGGAAATTCTGAACATCGCCGAGCAAGCTGCTTCGGCGCTGGCGGCGGCTCATTCGGCGGGCGTCGTTCACCGCGACGTAAAGCCGGAAAACATTATGCTGCGCGCCGATTCGCTGGTCAAAGTGCTGGATTTCGGGCTGGCGAAATTTCTCGAAAAAACCGAAGAACACGACCCTGACGCCGTGACGCAGCCATACATTCACACGCAGCCCGGAACGGTCATGGGAACGGTTTTTTATATGTCGCCGGAACAGGCGCGCGGAAAATCGATTGACGAGCGCAGCGACGTCTGGAGCCTCGGCGTTATTTTATACGAGATGATAACCGCGCGCCTGCCGTTCGAGGGCGAAACGGCGAGCGACGTAATCGCCTCGATTCTGAAAAGCAATCCCGTGCCGGTTACGCATTACGCCAGAGAAGCGCCGCCCGAATTAAACGACATCATTATGAAAGCGCTGCGCAAAAACGCGTCCGAGCGTTACCAGAAGATGTCCGGGATGCTCGACGAAATAAAGGATTTTCGTCAGGAGATGGAATTCGAGGCGAAGCGGCTGAGAAAATCCGGCTTCGTCACCACGAACGAAAGCAAGCTGCTGACGCAGAACGGCTACCGGACGCAGCCGACACTGCGCTCTAAGCAGCAGCAATATCACCAGCAGCAGCAATTTGCGACGAGAATAGACGCGCCGAACGCGCCGGGCGCGCCGGTCGGCGGCAATCTCACGGGGCAGCTAAAAAAATACGCTCCGTTCGCTTTAATCTTTTCGGCGGCGGCTTTTCTGATTGCTTTGCTCGTCTGGCAGTCCGGAAAAACGGGCGGCGGCGGTTTTAATCCGGCTTTGACGGTTTTGATAATCGCCCTGATTGCGGGCGGGTTTCTGATGTATTCGGCGTATTTCCGGCGCGGCGCGGGCAGGGCGGATTATCGCTCGATTGCCGTTTTGCCGCTCGGCAACAGCGGCGGCGACGTCGAGATGGAATATCTGTCCGAGGGCATCAGCGAATCGCTCATCAACAATCTCTCGCAGCTTTCCGGCGTCAAGGTAATCGCGCGCAGCTCGTCCTTTAAATACAAATCCAACATCGAAAATCCGCGCGAAATCGCCAAGACCTTAAACGTCGCCACCATTCTGACCGGCTGGGTGATGCGGCGCGGCGAGAATCTGCAAATCAGCGTCGAGCTGATAAACGCCCGCGACAACACGCAAATCTGGGGCGAGCAATACAGCCGCCGCGCCGACGACCTGCTGGCAATCCAGAGCGATATTTCGCGCGAGATTGCCGACAAACTTCACCCGCGCCTGACCTTGAGCGAGCAGAAGCAGCTCGTCCGCCACGAAACGAAAAATTCCGTCGCCTACGAGCTTTTATTAAAGGGGCGTTTTTATCGCGCCAAAGGCGGGACGGAAAGCCGCAAGCGCGCCGTCGAATATTTTAACGAAGCCATCGCTGTCGACCCGAATTACGCGCTCGCCTACGCCGAGCTGGCGTTTACTTATCGAATTCTGGTCGGCAGCGGCTCGCTCGACCCGAAGGAATTCACGCCGAAAGCCGAAGCGGCGGCTTTCAAGGCTCTGGAGCTGGACGAAACGCTGGCGGACGCGCATTTCGCGCTCGCCTTTTTGAAAATGAACGCTTGGGAATGGTCGGCGGCTGAGTTTGAATTCAAACGCGCCATCGAGCTGAATCCGAATCTCGCCCGCGCCTACATCGGCTATTCCGGCTATCTGAGCCGGACGGGACGCCACGACGAAGCGATTGCCGAAATTCGCCGCGCCAAGGAACTGGACCCGCTTTCGACCATCATCAACGGCAATTACGGCTTGATTCTATATTTTGCCGGAAGGTCGGACGAAGCGATAAAAATTTTGCAGGAGACGCTGGAATTCGACCCGGATTTTTCCTTCGCGCATCTTTATCTCGGTTACAACTACGCGGCGAAGGAAATGTATCGCGAAGCGGTCGAGGCTTACCGGAAAGCCTTCAGTCTGGGGCAGGAAACGCCGAGCAATAAAATTTATCTCGGCGCGGCTTATGCGGGAGCGGGCGAGCGCGAAAAAGCGCAGGCGATTCTGACCGGTCTGGAAACCGGCGAAAGCTACGTGTCGCCCGCCGAGCTGGCGATTCTTTACACGGCTCTGGGCGAGCGCGAAAAAGCATTCGCCTCGCTCGAAAAAGCGTTTGCCCTGCACGATTTGCAATTGCAGTTTCTGGCGACCGACCCGGCTTTCAAAAGCCTGCGCGACGACGCGCGTTTTACCGATTTACTGCAAAAAATCGGGCTGCCGCAATAAAAGTGAAAAGGTGAAAAAGTTTCGTGGATTTACTCGACTTGCCTTTTTCGCTTTTCCACATTTCGCTTCTCCGCTTATCCGTTTTTCCGCTTTTTCACTGTTCCAGAACGCTAGTAGAAGCTATGCGCTTTCAGCGCAAGACTTCAGTTTGCTTCCGCAAAAATCTGTGTGAAAATTGCGGCAGATGAAAGATAACCGACGCGGTCATCATA
>JALZHR010000492.1 GCA_030860665.1 Acidobacteriota bacterium | reverse complement strand
CGTTATCGCGGTTTTTCCAGCTTGAATAATCGGTTTCGACCGAAAAGCTATCCGGTCTGGCATTGATCAGCAATTCCACTTCCGCCAGAGTTTCGCGGCTGTCGGCGGTTTTGACGGCGATGAGTTTGACTTCGTTTCTGTCCCAGGCTTCGACCGTAATCGAGCCGTTGACGTTGGAAACGCTGACTCTGCCGTTCGCGTTTAAAGGATAGGTTTGCTCGAAGCGTTCGGTTTCGTCGAGACTGACGACGACCGTCGCGTCGGCGTCGACAAAATTATTATTGGTATTTATGGAAAGATTGCTGCCGGGCGTAATCATCAAACCGGCTAAAACTACAGATATAATCCAGGACATAATATTTATAAATTCTCCTCGCTGAATTTCGGAAGGAAACTTCCCTTGTCTAATTGAAGAACACCGCGCGAAAAAAGTTTGTGACAAGTTTTTTCGATTTTTTTATAAAATACGGAGAACCGAATGTAGGGGCACGCCCGCGTGCCTGCCCAATGAGCGAAGCGAATAAACGCGTTCATTAAATTCAACCTTGAATTTAATCCGAATTGATTAGCGTCCTCGCGGACGCTTTGGGCAGGTACTTGGGCGTGACCCTACATTGTTTGTGGCGTCGTTATTTTTTCTTGATGCGAATCGCACCGCTGTAGGTCGTCAGATTCAGATTGGCGTCGCCCGCGCCGAGCATTCCGGTCAATTTCTGCACCTGCGCGCCGGGAACTTTATGCACGTCCTTGAGCGTAATTTCGGACTGGAACGCGCCGAAGCCGAAATTGGCGTTGATGCGGCAGGAAGAATCTTCCGGGACGGAAAGCAGAATCGAGCCGTTGTTCGTACTGAAATTGTATTGCCCGCCGCTGGTAAATTCGCCGTTATAGCGAATCGAGCCGCTGGTCGAACCGGCGTCTACCTGCGCGTGCCCGATTGCCTGCAGAGTCACCGCGCCGCTGCGCGTGGTCGCCTTGAAAACGTCGCCGACCTCGCTCGGCTCGACTTCAAAAGCGACGATATTTCCGGTGGTCGAAAAAAGCGACATCGCGCCCGCCGATTTTTCCACCATCACGTCGCCTTCGTAAGTTTTCGCGGCGATGCCGCCCGCGATATTGTTCAGCGAAATGTCGCCGCCGACGTTCTCGACCGACACTTTGGCGACAGATTCGATGGTGATTTGGCTCTGACCGCTTTTCAGGGCGATGACCGCGCCGCGCGGCACGTCCAGCTCGATTTCCTCGCCCGAGAGACATTCGTCCAGTCCCGGCTCGTGGTCGGTCGAAGGGTCGAAGCCGAGAACTTTTACCCAGACCGGATTCTGCTTTTTCTGCAAAACCTTAAAGCCGACCTTGCTGCCGCCGCTTACGTAGGCGCGGATTTCGCTGCGTTCCCAGCCGTTGATGCGAATGTTGCCCTCGGAGACGCAGAGCGAGACGCTGACTTTCGCTTCGGTTTGAATCGATTTTTCAGCCGGAGTCGGACTTTCGTTATCGGCTCGGCGTTTTCTCGGCGGCGGGAATTGCGGCGGCGGTTTCGGCGGCGTCGGCTGAGCGGTCGGCTGCGGAATGACGACGGTAACTTTCGGTTTGGGTTGATTGATTTGAGAAAAGGCTTCCGGGACGGCTGCTGCGGCTGCAAAGAAGAAGAAAAGGAAGAGAAACGCAAAAGGCGGAAGAATCGCCTTTTGCGCCGTCTCATAGCCCTTGATAAAAACCTTTCCTTTTCCTTTTTTCACTTTTTATTACTTTTTCCTCTTTTTTTAGCGTTCCATCTGAAGGCTCGCCATCAATTCGCTTTTTTCGGCGACCGAATTCAGCAGGTCGATTTTGTTCTGATACGAAGAGCGCAGAACTTCCCGGGCGGCTTCGTTTTTCGGATTGCGGCGGACTTCGCGCTGCATTTTCTTAATCGCGTCGTCCACGATTGCCATATCTTTTTCAAACGCCACGCGCATCGACGGTTTCATCAATTCGTCCTTACGGTTTTCGACGGTTCGCTGCAAGGTCGCGATGGTTTTCAGATAGCTTTCCTCGCCGGAAATAGCTTCCGAAGCAATCGGCTCAGCGAGCGGCGGCGTTACAAAGTCACGTCCGGCGCGCCTGTCAATATTATTGTTCGGTCTGTAATCGGCTTTCTGCGCCTGAAATCCGTTATCGTTTTTCGGTTTATAAGCCGCCCGTCGGATTTGCGTTTCGCCCGGCGCGTTTTCTTCAGCAGGAACAGCAGCCGGTGGATTGTCGGCTAGAGCAGCGGTTTCGGCATTTTTCAGGGAAGACGGCTGCGGCGCGTCGCCCGATTTCGTTTGTTCGCTTCTGGCGATAATTTGCGGCTCGCCGGTCGAATTTTCGCGCGCAATCCAAAGCGTGGCGAAAAGCCCGACGACTAAAATAAGGCTCGCAAACGCGGCGACCGAAGGATTTGTCCAGCCGAAACCGTTGCCGAAAATTCTCTGCCAGAAAGTTTTACGCTCGACGGCGATGTTTTCAAACAGGCGCGTGCGGATTCTTTCGGTCGGGACGAGCACGTTAAATTCGGCGTCCAGCGCCGCAAACGCAAAAGACGATTCTTCTTCCGCCACAGCGAGCATCGCGGTGCAGTCGTCGCACAGCGCTATGTGGCAAGCCACTTTTTCCGATAAACCGGAAGACAATTCGCCGTCTAAAAAGGCTTGAATCGTGCCTTCGTCGAAACACTTTTCCATCGCCGTCGTCATGCTTCCTCCTTACCGATTTTTCCGTAAAATCTCATAAACTCTTTTCTGCCGCGCGCCACGAATTGCCCGATGCTCGTTTCGTTCAGCGAAAGGCTCTCGGCGATTTCCCTGTAGCTCAAGCCCTGCTGCTTCAAAACCAGACAGCTTCTGAGCGGCTCTTTAATTTTGCCGAGCGCCCGCTGGACTTCTTCCGCCTGCTGGCGGCGTTCGAGGTCGGTTTCGTGGTCAACCGTAAAACTGCCCGCTTCTTCTGCTTCTTTGACGTAATTTTCCTCGCGGACGTTGGAACGAAAATTCGAGCGGAGCTGATTGCGGGCTAAATTTAAAGTAACACGAATCAGCCACGGGCGCAGCATTTCCTCGTCTTTGATGCTGTCTAAATTGTTGTACAGACGCATAAAAACTTCCTGCGTGATGTCTTCCGCAAGTCCCGCGTCACGAACGACCGCGCGCGCAGTCCGAAACACAGTCCGGTGATGAAGCGTGAAAGCCTCGTCAAATCCGACCTCGATTTTCGCTGTTGCTGCTGCCTGCTGCCGTTCGGACATCGCGTCCATCAATGTTTCCACGTCCGTCATCTTAACATCAAAACTGCTTCCGTATAAAAAACACCGCGCTTGTGAACTTTGTGACAAGAAATTTTTAATAATCGAAAAAACGCGGAAAAGACGCGGAAAATTATTCTCCGTTTTTCTAGAACGATTATTTTCGCTTTTTAGTTTCGGGGCGGCGGCAGATAATTCCGCGGATGAGAACAAATATTAATGCGGATTGTTTCGCTCAGCGGCTATCGAGCTTATCCCATTCGGAATAGCTGATTTGCGTGACCGGCGAAATTTGTTTGATTTCTTTAGCTTCTATGGAAAACCGACCGCCAAAAGGGCGTTGCCCCAATTGATAATAGTCGATTAATTCGCCGACCATTTCCACTTCGGCGAAGGTCATCGCGCCTTCCGCGTAGCGCGCGGTAATTTCCTGAAACAGCTTTTCCGTCTCGGCTTTCGTTTCTTCTTCGAGCCAGAACTCGACGTGCGCTTCCGCATAATCGCAGTTTCCTTTAGGGTCTCTGACCTCATAGCCGTAATTGTCTCTGCCCGTTAGATAAGCCCTGATGCGGACGACGTGATTTCCGAAAAGTTTATGATTTCCGGTAACTTCGCAGAGCGAGCGAGCCGGAAGCGAAGAATATCCGGGCAGTTTTACCAAAGGCTTCGATTTTTCAATGACGAAGTTTAAGAAAATAAAATACAACGAAACGCCAAGAAAAAAAGTCAGGACAGCAATTGTAACGCCTCTCAAATTTCTCATCTTTTAAAACCTCAAAACTTTCGCCGATTGCTGAATCTCGCCCGGCAGATTTTCTTCGTTCATCGCCGTCACGAAAAATGTATAACTATTTTCCCTTCCGGTAAAGATTTCTTCGACGGTTTCGGCGGAAAATTCCGTTCGGTTGTCGTCTCCGATAAAAGTCGGCTCAATCAAAGCGAGCTGTTTCAGCGCGTCGTTCAAATGCGCTTTGCCCATCCCGAACTCGCCGATTTTATCGTCGATAATCAGGCGAATCTCGGTCTGCTCCTCGTTAAAATGATTCAGCAGCGAAGCCGTCTGGCTGACGCCCTGCTCGAATCTTCCGGAAACGGGCGAAAGCCGCTTTCCCTTTTGTTCTTCCTCGATTCTCTCGCGCAGAGTTTTCGTTTTATCCGCTTCGGACGGGAGAATGCGCGTGTCGAAAATCACGGTCACACGCTTGTCGTCCTCGGCGGCATACTCGCGGACAATCAGGCGGCGCGTGCGCGCCGTCGCCTTCCAATCGACGTGCCGCAAATCGTCCTGCGGCTGGTAATCGCGCAGGGCGAGCAAATCCTGACCGCTGCCGCGCCGGGCGGCGACCAGTTTTCCGACTTCGAGCGGAAAATCCAGAATCTCGGGCTGAACCGGCTCGACCTTCGGAAAAATCACGATTTCCGCTTCCTGCGCCGAAAGACGGCGGCGATGGCGGAAAAAACCGAACGGAAAACGCGTCGAAAGCTCGAAATCCCTGATGATGAAGCGCCCGCGATATTCAAAGACGTGCTCGGCGCGATTTTCGACCGAGCCGCGACGCGGAACGTGCACGAAATAATCGAGCGTGTGTTTTAAAAGCGGCGGGCGCGTGATTTTATTGACCAGGGCGGCGGGCAGAACTTTGCCCAGTTCGTCGGCGATTAAAGATTTTTCGCGTTCCCTGCCGCGCACTTCCGCCGTCACCGAAATCGTCGGAAACAGGCGCTTGCGATTGTGCAGGCTGACGAGAATCGGCGTCGATTGCCCGGCGAAAATCGTTTCGGGAAAACGCATCTTCACGTCCAGCTTTTTCAGACAGAAATTGCCGATAAAAAAGCCGACCACGAGCGCCGAAACCAGAAACGAAAGAACCAGAAATAAAAGATTATTGCCCGTATTCCACGCCGCGAAACCGACAATAGCCAGAAGCCCCAGAAAAACCGCGCCGCCGACCGTAAACTCGAACGGCAAATCCATCTGCGACGCCTCGGCGCTGGCGCTGCGAGCCAGCGGCGGCACGACGAAAATCACAATCAGCAGCACGAAAATCAGCGAAACGGCGGCGGCAATTCCGGCAAGCCGCGTATTTCCAGATTGATGCGCCCAGAGCGTCAGCCCGGCAAGCCCAAGCCCGCCGACGACCACTGCAAAACCCAGAACGGCGTTGCGAATATCGCGAAAACTGAAAAGCTCTCTGAGAATTTTGAGATTCATTGAACATTTAACATTTATCATTGAACAATTTGATAAATGTTAAATGTTCAATGATAAATGAAGTTATACCGGCACTTTCGTTCGCGTCAGGATTTCCTGCAAAATCTGTTCGGCTTCGTGCGTGCGGCGCGTCGCGTTACTGTAGCGCGAGCTGACGATGAGGCGATGGGCGAAACAGGGCAGAACCAGCCGCTTGACGTCGTCGGCGATGCAGTAATCGCGTCCTTCGATTAAAGCCAGAGCCTGCGCCGAGCGGAAAAGCGCGAGCGTTCCGCGCGGGCTGATGCCGAGCTCGACCGCTTCGGTGTTCCGCGTCTGTTCGACGACGCGCAGCAGATAATCGACCAGAGCTTCGTCGACGCGCACTTCCGCCGCCGATTCCTGCAAATTCAGAACTTCCGCCTCGCTCATCACCGACTGCACGTAATCGAGCGGATTTTTGCGCTCGCGGTCGCGCAGGATTCCGCGTTCTTCCTCGCGGCTCGGGTAGCCGACGTGCAGGCGCAGCATAAAGCGGTCGAGCTGCGATTCCGGCAAGGGATATGTTCCGTGATGCTCGGTCGGGTTCTGCGTGGCGATGACCATAAACGGCTGCGGCAGCGAGCGCGAGACGCCTTCGACCGTCACCTGTCCTTCAGCCATCGCTTCCAGCAGCGCCGACTGCGTTTTCGGCGTTGCGCGATTGATTTCGTCCGCCAGCACGATATTCGCGAAAATCGGTCCGGCTTTGAACTCGAAATTCCCGTTGCGCTGATTGAAAATCGAAAGCCCGATAACGTCCGAAGGCAGAAGGTCTGAGGTAAACTGCACTCGCTGGAACGATAAATCCAGCGCCCGCGCCAGGGCGTTCGAGAGCGTGGTTTTGCCGATGCCCGGAACGTCTTCGATTAAAAGATGCCCGCGCGCAATCAGCGCCACCAGCGCCAGCTTGACGGTTTCCGATTTGCCGCGAATCACGCTTTCAATCGCCGCCTGCAGACGCCTCAATTTCTCGACGCGGCTGAAACTGCCCGTCGCCGCCTGCGGTTCGCTGACTACGAAATCTCTCATCATTTTATTTTTGCGGCGCTGCCGGCTAGCTGAAGCGCCCTTTCTATTCTACAGGATTTGTTTGCTAAACGGCATAAAAAAGTTGCCAACTGTTTCGCCGCGCGACCGAAACGACCGGGAAATCCCGCGAAACTTTTTCTGCCGGCGCGATTTGTGATATAAATTTTGAAACTTCTTTATTTTCGTAACGTGAAACAATCTCGGAAGGAACTAAAAAATACAACCATGAAAAATTTTCGTCGTAACAACAGCAGTATTAATAAAAATCAACGCGGCTTCTCGCTGGTTGAGTTGATGATTGTTATCGCCATTATCGCTTTGCTGATTGGCGTAGGCATTCCGGCATGGCAGGCAATGGTCAAAAACGGGAACGAAACGACGACCGTCCAGACGCTCGGCACCATTCGCACCTGCCAAATCGGCTATGCCGGAAAACATCAGGGCAGATTCGCGCCCAGCTTTGCCGAGCTAGTTAAAACCGGGTGCATCGGAGCCGATAAATTCACCGGCGACAGCCCGGTTATCAACGGCTATATCTACACGATGAAGGTCGAAGAGCCTTCCGGCACCAGACCCGCGACATTTTCGGTCAACGCCAACCCGCAGGTTCCGACCGGCGTGACGGCGACCGGCGACCGCTTTTTCTATGTCGATTCGTCCGGCGCGACGATAAGAGCCAGCGACGAAGGTCCGGCGACCGACCAAAGCCCGTCGATTTAGGGCGTAAAAACAGTCGGGTCAATTGTTTGAAGATGAATCCGCGAAAGTTTTCCCGATTCATCTTCTTCTTTTGACTTGACGGTTTTTTCACGCTTTGTTAGCATCTGTTTTGCTCTTTGTCCACTTAGCTCAGTTGGTAGAGCATACGCTTCACACGCGTAGGGTCACTGGTTCGAGTCCAGTAGTGGGCATTTAACAACTTCAATAAACTAAACCATTTACGGCTGGCGCGGTCAGCCGTTTTTCTTTTTCTCGACTTCGGAGGCAGAAGCCCGCGCGTCGGGCAAGGGCGCTTTCTAAAGTGTCAAGGCTAAAGG
>JALZHR010000282.1 GCA_030860665.1 Acidobacteriota bacterium | reverse complement strand
GAAAACATTATCCGCATTAATTTAGAATTTACAATTTACAAGTTTCTGTTTTGATTATTCATCGTTTTGCTTATTTTTGTGTAAAGCCCCGAAAACATAAAAAACCGTTTTGCTTTCGGGCAAAATCGGTGTAAAAAAGTTCTGTTGCATTTTTAATCCGCGTATCTGAAAATGTATCCGTTATCTGTTATTATCGAGTCTTATCAGATGACCGATTTGTCTGAAGAATCCGACAGATAATACTCCCGGCACCAGTTAATTATAAGTAAAATAAAGCGTTTATGTCTTACCAGGTAATCGCCCGCAAGTGGCGACCGCAAACATTCGAGGAAGTCACCGGACAGGAGTCAATCACGCGCACCCTGCGCAACGCCATCGAGCACGAGCGTCTCCATCACGCCTATCTGTTTTCGGGCGCGCGCGGTGTCGGCAAAACGACGACCGCCCGGCTTTTAGCCAAAGCCCTGAACTGTCATAAAACGCCCGCGCCGAATCCGAAACCCTGCTCGCCGAACCGGGCGGACGCCTGCGATTCGTGCCGCGAAATCGCCGAAGGTCGCTCGATTGACGTGCTGGAAATCGACGCGGCGTCGAATACGGGCGTCGACAACGTGCGCGAAGTCATCATCAACAACATCAACATCTCGCCCGCCCGCGACCGCTACAAGGTTTTCATCATCGACGAGGTTCATATGCTCTCGACCTCGTCGTTCAACGCTCTTCTGAAAACGCTGGAAGAGCCGCCACCGCGCGTCGTCTTTATAATGGCGACGACCGAGCTGCACAAAGTTCCCGACACGATTCTCTCGCGCTGCCAGGAATTCGAGTTTCGCACGATTCCGGCGGCGAAAATTTTTGAAAGATTAAAGCTCATCGCCGGAGCGGAAAATATAAACGTTTCCGACGATGCGCTGCGCGAAATCGCCCGCTCGGGCGAAGGCTCGATGCGCGACGCGCAAAGCAATTTCGACCAGGTCATCAGCTTTTCCGCCGAGCAAATCGCGCTCGAAGACGTGGTCAACGCTCTCGGCATCGCCAGCTCGGAAATGCTTCTCCGGACGGTCGCGGCGATTTCGCAAAAAAACGCGCCTGAGATTTTAAACGTGGTCGAAGATTTGATTCGGCGCGGGCAGGATTTGCGAAATTTCTGCCGCGATTTGCTTTCGTTTTTCCGCGACCTGCTCGTCGCCAAAGTTTCCGACGCCGAAGAGCTGCTCGACAACGCCGCTTTCAGCCGCGCGGATTTGCAGAAAAACGCCGCGCCTTTTTCCGAAGGCGATTTGATACGCTTTTTCAATTCGCTTTCCGACACGGAAAACAAGCTCAAAACCGCCTCGCAGCCGCGCTACGTGCTGGAAATCGGCTTAATCAAGCTGCTGGAAATGCAGAAAGTGACGCCCGTCGAACAACTGCTCGAACGGCTGTCGAAACTGGAAAACGCACTCGGCGGAAACGGCAGCAATCTGCCAACGACGGCGACTGAGCCGGCAAGAAAATCCGAGCCGATTAATCTCTCGGATTTTGCCGAGCCGAACATCGAAAAAAAAACTTTAACCGTTGATTTTCCGCTCGACGAGATTCCTTTCCCGGTTAACGCCGCCCGCGTTCAGAGCAGCGGCGCGGCGGTCGCTTCGCTCGTCGCGGCAAAGCCCGTCGAAACGGCGGTCGTCGCACAAACCGCTGCCGCCAGCGCCGCGCCGGTAATCGAAATCGAATCGAAGCCGGAAGTGATTCCGCCGCCGCCGCAGCCGCCAGCAACGATTGCAGACAAGCCGAAAAATTCTTATTTAAACCTGATTCCCGACGACATTCCGATTAAGCTGCCGCCGATTTCCGCTGAAGAACTGGAACACGTCGAAGACACGTGGCTCGATAACGCCTACGAAGAATGCCTGCGCCGCGCCGGAGACGATTTGAATACTATCAAAACCGCAGCGCAGCTCGCGGCGGCTTTAATCGGCTCGAACGGTCAGTCCAACGGCTCGGCGCAGAAAACCGAAACTTCCGCCGCCGCCGCTAATAACGGGACTTCCGCCGCCGCTGCCGCAAAAATACCGATTTTCGTTCCGCCGACTTTCGATTCGTCGGAAGAGTCGAACCAAATGCCCGTTTTGCCCGAAAATCCGACCGACGAACAGCTTCTGGAATACGCCAAAAATCACCCGCTGGTGAAAAAAGTCCGCTGGCATCTGAAAGCCGACATCGTGAAAGTCTCGAGAATCGACAATCAACTGAACAAATAGAAAGTGATAGGTGATAAGGAAAGGCGTTTAGCCGTTAGCTATCAGCCGTTAGCTAATAACACTCAGCACTCAGCACTCTTTCCCTATCACCCATCACTTATCACCTATCACTAAAATAGTTGGAACTAAACAAAAAATCTCTCGTATTCAATTGCGGAGGTGATTTTTTGATGCGCGAACCTTTTATTGCGGGACTTCTTAGTTTTCTTCTGCCGGGCTTGGGGCAGATTTATAACGGGCGAGTCGTTGTGGGATTGCTGTGGTTGGTTTTGACCGGTTTTTCGTGGATTGGCTCAGCCGGAACGCTCGGCTGGATAGTTCACATCATTTCCGCCTGGTGCGCTTACAGCTACGCGAAAGATAATCCGGTTCGGTAGAAAAATCGCTGACGGGATACGAACTTTTTCTTTATCATAATCCTCCTTGTATGCCCGGTGTTGCCGCACCGGGCTTTTTTATGTTTCCAAAACGCGAAGCTTTAACGTAAAATTAAATAAACGGTCTTCGGTCTTCGGTCTTGGGTCTTCGATTATTTCAATCGGACTCTCGACCTCGGACTCTCGACTTTCGACTTTTCCGATGGTTAAAGAAGGACTTCCATTTGTCATCGTTCCGCTCGTCGTCGCGGCGATTTTCGCTTTTTTTTATCTTTGGGCGGGCGTTATCGTATTTGTGCTGCTGGCGGCTTTTATGGCGTTTTTTTTCCGTGACCCGCGCCGCACGATTCCGGGCGAAGAAGACATTATCGTTTCCGCCGCCGACGGGCGCGTAACGCGCGTCGAGGAAACGGAGGAAGGAAAACTGGTCAGCGTTTTTCTGTCGCCCTTAGACGTTCATATCAACCGCTC
Source organism: Acidobacteriota bacterium (assembly GCA_030860665.1). Classification (GTDB taxonomy): domain Bacteria; phylum Acidobacteriota; class Blastocatellia; order Pyrinomonadales; family Pyrinomonadaceae; genus JALZHR01. The sequence continues at coordinate 7,401 of JALZHR010000282.1, read as the reverse complement.
GCCGATTACCGGAAACATCGTCCGCGCGATTTACACGCAGGGCAGAAAAGTTCCGGCGACCAGCAACAACGCCAGCTTCGTCAACGAAAGAAACTCGCTCGTCATCGAAGGCGAAAAGATGACCGTCACCTGCACGCAGATTGCGGGCATAATGGCGCGGCGCATCGTCTGCTGGAAACGCGCGGGCGATGATTTGGAAATCGGCGAAAAATTCGGCTTAATCAAATTCAGCTCGCGCACCGATTTGCTGATGCCGAAAAACGTCGAGGTTCTGGTCAAAATCGGCGACAAGGTCGTCGGCGGCGAAACGATTATCGCGCGGCTTAAGGAAGAGCTTTATCTCGAAGCGGCAGAAACAGCGGAGACGCAGGGCGAAATTCAACCGGCATTAACAGGATTTGCGGGATAAAAAATGAAATTTTAAAGTTATTAGCTTTAAGCTGCCCGCCTTTCCTCTCTATCTTGTCTGAATTTTCCTCTGCTTCTGCGGCGTCTCTGTGGTAAATTATTTCTAGATATGGAAACCGGCGAAGAAAACAAAACCGTCCACAAAGGCTTGAAAAAAGGTCTCTACCTGATTCCGTCGGCGTTTACGGCGGCTAATATCGGGATGGGATTTCTGGCGGTTTTATGGTCGCTGCGCGGTTTTCAGCTCGTCGCTCAAAGCCCGGAGCAAGCCGCCGTTTATTTCGATTACGCGGCGCGCGCCATCGGTTTCGCCATTTTGTTCGACACGCTGGACGGGCGCGTAGCACGAATGACGAAGACGACGACCGAAATCGGCGTGCAGCTCGACTCGCTGGCGGATGTTCTGACTTTCGGCATCGCGCCGATAGTGCTGGCTTACGGCTGGGCAATCGGGGCGTCGTTTCACGAGGAAAGCGGCATTCACGGGCTGGGAGTTTTCGTGCTGTTTATGTATCTGATGTGCGGCACGTTTCGGCTGGCGCGGTTTAATTTGCAGGCGACGCGCCCGCGCGTTTTGATTGAAGGCTCGACCAAAGTCGATAAAAAGAATTTCGTCGGCTTGCCGATTCCGCCCGCCGCCGGTCTGCTCGCCGGATTGGTTCATTTCGCGCCGCAGCCGCTTAACGTTTACGGCGAATGGAGCGCGCTTTACGGCAGCCTGATATTGGTGCTGCTCGCCGTGCTCGGAATTCTGATGGTCAGCACGCTGCGCTACACGAGCTTTAAAACGACTGCCGCCGGGCGACGCAGTCTCTACCTGATTCTGATAATCGCCGCGACCGGAATGCTCGTCTGGCTTTATTCGCGCTACGTTCTGCTGGCTATCGCGCTGGCTTACGTCTCGCACGGCATCGTCTGGTATGTCCTGAGCCTGTTTCGCCGCCCCAAACACGTCGAGGAAGTGCAAACGTAAAAAATGCAAAATGCAAAATGCAAAATGCAAAATGGAAGAAGAAATTTAATCTTAAATTCTAATTCCTGATATTTTGCATTTTGCATTTTGCGTTTTGCATTAATTTCTCCGTTTCTTTTCAATCGGGGTCACGCTTGCGGCGGCTGTTGCCGCCGGTGAGAAATTGCTTTTGCGACGGTGTTTCTGCGACGTTTCTACGTCGTCGTCGCTTTTCTGCCCGCTGACGGCGACCAGCGCGCATAAGGTCAGAAACATCATCGAGATGGCGGTCGTGTGCAGCACGAAATCGAAAATGCTGTGGACGAAAACGGCGAAGCAGCCCGCCAGCGCGCCGACGGCGACGCCGCGCCGGAAGGTGTTGTGAGTTTTGATGTTTCGCAAGCCGTCGCGAAACAGCCAAAAGACGAAAAACGCGCCGATTATCAAGCCGACGATTCCGGCGTCGGCTAAAATTTGCAGGTAGTCGTTGTGCGCCTGCTCGACACGCTCCGTCCCGTTCAGCGTATCGAAAGCCGTGTAAACCTGCGGAAACGCGCCGAGTCCCGCGCCGAACAGCAGGTTGTTTTTAATCACGTCGAAGGTCACCGTCCAGATATGCGTGCGGTTGGTCGTGATGTTGCCGGAAGCGGCGGTCTCGGCAAAACGCGTCAGAGAGGATTCGCCGCCTATCAGCACCGAGCCGACGACGATGGTCACGAACAAAGCGACACCCAAACCGATTTTCAGCGCAATCTGCCCGTAACCTTTGGTTTTCGTCGTCAGGATTATCAGAAAAAATATTTCCGCCAGCAGCGCGACCAGACCGCCGCGCGAGCCGCTCAGCAGCAGCGCGATGCCCATCAAGCCGATTGCCGTCACGTAGAGCAGGCGCTTGTCGCGCGGCACCGCGCCGACGAACATCAAGCCGAGCGGCACGGCGAGCGACATCTCCATAAACGCCGCGAAATTATGCCGGTTGACGAACGAGCCGAACGGCGTCGCAAAACGCGGCTCGTAAATCCCGTAAATGCGCGTCGGGCTTAGAACCGCCTGCAAAATCGAATAAAAGGCATACAGGAAACCGAAAATCGTGATGACCAGGACGATTTTTCTGAGCCGTTTGGCGTTGTCGATATAGGCGAGCATCGCGGCGAAAAAGATTAACAGCGCGATTAGGTGAACGACGGTCGTTTTGGTGGCGAAAGGCTCGTAGGAAATCGTTCGCGAAACGTCGCGAACGCCGGAAATTTCGCCCGGGCTGCCGAGCGGAATCACCTGCACCAGCCCGAAAAGAATGATGGCGGCGAGCGGAATTTGCAGCGGGCTTTTGCTGAAACGCAGCTCGCCGCTTTTGAACGAATCGAAAACCCAGAGCAGCAGCACCGAAGCCGCGCCGATGTAGAAAAGCGCGAGAATCGGCTGATGAACCGCGCCGTAAAAGAGCGTCGTCAAAACAATCGCCGCGCAGATGATGAAAAAAATAAGCCTGTTAGCCATAAATAGTTAGCGAGCGGTGAGCAGTCAGCGGTAAGCGGTCAGCAGCGAGCAGCCGGGTTAAAAATTCAACGTTAGATTGAAAAACTAACTGCTCACTGCTCATCGCTCACTGCTTACTTATCGAAAAATCGTCCAGCCAAATCGTGCCGAAAATGGGGCACTGGTCGCCGCAGAAGGCGCGCGCCACGCGGACGACGACGCCTTCGGCATTGGGCGGCGCGACGAACTCGGTTTTGACTTCCTGCCAGCCGCCCGCGGAATCGGCGGGAAAAGCCTCGGTCGCCTTGATAAGGCGGTCGTCGTTGGCATTGACGATTTCAATCAGCGGATTGCCCGCGCTTTTCAGATTCTCGGCGCGCAGCCAGAAGCTGAGGCGATATTTCGCGTTCGGCTCGATTGCCACGATTTGATAAACCTGCGAATACTGCGCCCCGCCGAAGCCGTTGAAGACGATGCGCAGGCTGCGGTTTCCGCCGTGCTTCTGCGACGGGTCGAGACGGACGTCCACCTTTTCCGTCGGAATCACTTTCCAGCTGAAATAAGAATCGTTTTCCCTGCCGATTGACGACTCGAAACCGGCGTTTTGAAATTTTCCGGCTTCGGCTTCCGTCTCGATTCCGGTTTCGCGCGTAAAGCCGACCGCCGAGCGGAAATATTTTTTCTCGAAAAGCGCCTGCGCGATAATCCGCGCGTCCGCCTCGTTTTCCTTTTTCTGCTCGGGCGTCAGCGTGTTCCAGACGCGCAGGGCGTCGGCGGCGCGTTCCTTCGAGGCGTAGAACAAAGCCAAATCCGAGCGCACGCCCGGCTCGTCGCCCGCGATTTGTTCGAGCCGCGCCGCGTCTTTATCGAAATAATCCCAGATGGTCGAAAAGACCTGCTGGCGATAAACCGCGTTATTTTCGGCGGCTTTTTTCAGCTCGGCGAAAGCCCGCTCGGTGTCGCCCTGCCGCAGGTAGAAATTTCCCGCCTGCCAGTGCGGGTAAGTGTAGGCGGGCGCGAGCGCGACGGCGCGCAGGAAAGCGGCTTCGGCTCCGGCAAAGTCTTCCGCCTGCTCGCGGGCGCGCCCCAATTCAATCCACCAGCGATAATCATACGGCGCGAGACGCGTCACCCGTTCGTATTTTTCGACCGAAGCCGAGAGCTTTTCCGGCGTGAAGACGTCTCTTTCCGAGCTTGCCAGAAACCAGTTCGCCATCGGGTCGCCGGGCGCGAAGGCGGCGGCGAATTCCGCCACCGTCTGCACGTTGGCGTCGGTCGTCGAGGTGTATTCGGCGAGCATATTGCCTATTTGCCAGCGCACCGCCAGCCACGCGAAAGCGAGCGCAAAAAAAACGACGAAAATCAAGCCGATGCGCGCGGGCAAACGGCGAGAATCGACAATTTGAAGCTGCTCGGTTGTTTCTCTGGACATTGATAAATCTTGCGGTTTTAAATTTTTAAAAGAAAAAATGCTGTTCGCAATATCTTGACAATTTAGCCGCCGAAAGGCAAACCGCGACATTTATCATTTATCATTTATCATTTATCATTGAACATAAATCTTCGGCTGTTGAGAGACATTTATCATTGAACATTTATCATTTATCATTGAGCGTAAATCTTCGGCTATTGATAAATGATAAATGATAAATGAAATCTTCGGCTATTGATAAATGATAAATGATAAATGAAATTATCCGGCGGCTGAAAAAAGAATACCCTGACGCGCACTGCGCGCTGAATCACGCGAACGCGTTCGAGCTGCTGATTGCCACGATTCTCTCGGCGCAGTGCACGGACGAGCGAGTCAACCAGGTGACGGCTGAGCTGTTCCGCAAATATCGCCGCCCGCAGGATTACGCGGACGCTTCGCCGGAAGAGCTGGAGCGCGACATTCACTCGACCGGATTTTTCCGCAACAAGGCGAAAAACATCCGCGCCGCGTGCCGCCAGATAATCGAGCTTTACGGCGGCGAGATTCCGCAGACGATGGACGAGCTGCTGGTCTTAAACGGCGTGGCGCGCAAAACGGCAAACGTCGTGCTCGGCAACGCCTTCGGCATCTCGTCGGGCGTCGTCGTGGACACTCACGTCGCCCGCCTGTCGCAGAGACTAGCCCTGACCGAACACGAAGCGCCGGAGAAAATCGAGCGGGATTTACAGGAAATAGTGCCGGAAAAAGACTGGATAATGTTCCCGCACCTGCTCATCTCGCACGGCAGAAAAATCTGCCAGGCGCGCAAGCCGAAATGCCCTGAATGCGTCCTGAACGATATTTGCCCGACCGGGCAAACGCTGTTGAAGAATTAAAAATTACGAATTACGATTCACGATTCACGAACCGGCTCGAATTTAATCGAACGCCTGATTTAATCGCTAATTCGTAATTGATTCACGTCTGCGTGATGACCGTGATGATGTCCGAATACTTAGCTCTCGAAACACAAGCCTCAACCCCGCGCCGAAAGTCTTAAAAAGTTCTTCACCGTTGATGATTTATATGTTACGATTTCGCCGATTCAATCAATTTATCGACCGGAGTCAAGTTTCAGATATGAAAATCTTCATCAGTTGGTCAGGCTCTGCGAGCCGTTTGGTTGCCGAAGCGTTGAGCGATTGGCTGCAAAGAGTTATTCAGGCTGTCAGACCTTTCTACTCGCCCGACATCGATAAAGGCGCGAAATGGAGCAATGAAATCGACGATGCGCTGGAAGGAACGCGATTCGGGATTATCTGTTTAACCCCGGATAATCTCGAAAGCACCTGGATTCATTATGAAGCGGGCGCGCTTTCCAAAGCGAAAGACGCGTCCATCTGGACATTTCTGCTCGAATTGAAACCGTCCGACGTTAAACAGCCTTTAGGCAGATTTCAGCACACGCTAGCCGAAAAGTCCGATATGTTGAAAATGCTCAAATCAATCAACGCCAAACTGGTCGAGACGGGCGGGCAGTCTTTGCGAGAAGGTTTACTGGAAGAGATTTTCGAGGAGTCTTGGTCGAGATTAGAATCGCGGCTTAATGAGGCTAAAGAATTAATCAAGACCGTGTCTAAAATTAAAGCCAGTGACTCTCCCGAAAGCGGACGCAATGAAAGTGATAAGCTCGATGAAATTTTAGAAATTCTGCGAAGCCAGCAAAGAAAACCTGATATCAGAACGGTCAAGCCTGAACGAAGCAAGTCGAATGATGTAGATTATACGACTGTGGAAGCCGCGGTTTTATATTTTCCGGATGAGAAATCGGCTTCGACCGCGCGCGAGTTTCTCAGAACCTATATTTTTGGAAATGGAATGGATTCAGAAGCTATTTATACCAATAGAGGAGCTGAATTATTTATAAAATTCACTGAAACAATACCAAAAGTGAAATTTGAAGATACAATCAGCGCGCTCAAAAGGCTTTACGGCTTGGTAGAATACGAGCTGACGGAAAATTTTTAAATTTAAAATCAGGAATAATTCGCGCTTCCGCAAGGCAAAGCTGGTTTATGTGATAAACCGGCTCAAGCCAGACTCATTTCGAGTTCCGGTTTCGTGGTATCGCTCGCGCCGCCGTGGACTTCGTTGACGGCTTCTATCATTGCATTGACGATTTTTTGTTCCCAGTAGTCCCAGTCGCCTTCGACGCGGCAGCCGGCGGCGTTTTTGTGTCCGCCGCCGCCGAATTTTTCGGCGACGCGGGCGACGTTGATGCCGTCTTTTGAGCGCAAACTGACGCGGTAAGTGTTCGGGAAGGTTTCGCGCATATAGACGACGGCTTCGACTTCCTTGGCGGCGAGCGGGATGTTGACGAAGCCGCTGTTGTCGCCGTCGGTCGCGCCGGATTTTTCCGTCATTTCCAGCGAGTGGCGCATCCACGCGACGCGTCCCGTCTCGTCGCGCTGGACGGTGTCGAGAACGCGGCGCAGCAGCTCGATGCGGCTCCACGGGTATGAATTGTAGACGGCTTCGGAAATCTGCGCGGGGCGAACGCCCGCTTTGACCAGCTCGGAAGCAACTTTTAAGGTGCGCTCGGTCGTGTTCGGGAAATGAAACGAGCCGGTGTCGGTGACCAGAGCCATATAGACGCACTCGGCGATTTCCTTCGTCACGCGCCCGCCGATTGCCTTGCAGAGATTGTAAATCATCTCGCCGCACGCCGAAGCGGTGGCGTCAATCCAGTTGACCGTGCCGAAATGCTCGCAAGTCGCGTGGTGGTCGATGTTGACGGTGAACTGGTTTTCGAGGGCGCGGATGCCGGGTCGCGTGATGTCCGAGCATTCGATGACGAAAACCGCATCGTAATTTTTGTCGATTTCCGAGACGACGCGGATTTCGTCCGCGCCGGGCAATGAGCGGTAGGAGACCGGAATCGGGTCGCGGACGATGACCTCAGCCGTTTTACCGAGCGAGCGCAACAGCCAGCACAAACCCAGCGACGAGCCGATTCCGTCACCGTCCGGTCGGACGTGCGTCGTGATGGCGAAATTCTGCTTATTTTCAATAAGTTCTACAACTTGACTTAACATCTTAAAAGAGTCTGGAGAGTTCTGAAAGTCTGGAGAATCCGGAGAGTCTGGAGAGT
>JALZHR010000270.1 GCA_030860665.1 Acidobacteriota bacterium | reverse complement strand
TATGCAATTTCATTGCAAGAATTTATTATGCTTTCTTTTCTTAATCTGAAAAGATTAAATCAAGCAAATTCTATTTGCGTTCCGATTCTTAAACCTCTGCACTTCCAGTGCAGAGTCGTTTAGTTTTTCACCTTTTCACTTTTTCGCTCTCAAGCGAGTTTCATCTCGCGCCAGATTTTCGGCGTCAGCCTGGTGAATTTGCGGAAAAGCGTGGTGAAATGACTTTGATTTTTAAAGCCGGAGCGAAGGCTGATTTCGACCAGCGGCAAATCGTCTTTCGCCAGCAGCAGCTGTTTCGCGCGCTCGATGCGCCGCTGCATCACGTATTGCTGCGGCGTCATTCCGGTCGTTTTGCGAAAAGCGCGGGCGAAATGAAACTGGCTCAAATCGGCGACGGCGGCGATTTCCGCGAGAGTCAAATCTTCTTCCAGATTGGCGTCGATAAATTCGGTCACGCGGCGCAGCCTGTAGCCGGACAATCCGCCGTTCCGGTTTTCTCCGGCGGCGCTCGCCGTGGTGTAATTTTTCAGCAGATGCAGAACCAGAGTCTGAATTAAGGAATCGGTGTAAAGCCTTCCGGCGGGCGTTTCCGAATTCGATTCGGCGAGCAGGGTCAAGCCGATGTGTTGAATCAAAGGGTCTTCGTTTTTATAAACTTCGACGAATTCAAAATTGGAGCCGAAGCGATTTTCGGCTGCGGTCTGGGCGACGAAATCCGGTTCGAGAAAAATTCCGAGATTGTCCAGAGGCTTTTCCCAATGCGCCCGGATAGGCTGTCCCGCCGGAGTCAGGCAAAGATTTCCGGCGGCTGCTCTGGTGGTCACGAGCTTTCCGCTCGCCGAGATTTTTTCAGTTATCAACTGACCGCCGAGCATCACGTGCAATTCGTGCCACGACGGTTTTTGTTCCGGCATCCTGCCCGGCAAAACGCGCGCCCGGTTAACCTTTACGCCCGCCAGCTCGACGTGGCGGCGAAAAAGATACGGCGATTGATTCGGCTGTGTCCTCCAATCGATTTGCACAAAGTAATATTTAATCGAGGTCAGCGGAAAAAGCAAGGTCGAAAATGCAAAGTGCAAAACGCAAAATGCAAAAGGTCAGGATTCTGGATTAAACAGGTCAGAACCGCCTGCGGCAGCAGGCAGGCAATTTGATTCGGGATTTGGGAATGCAGATTTCGGATTGGTCGTTTTCCGACGGCAAATCCCAAATCCCAAATCCCAAATCCCAAATCCCAAATCGTTTCGCTCGCTACCGCAGGCGGTTCTGATTTACTCCTCCGAGAAGCTCGCGGACGGCGGCGTCGAGTTGAGAATCTTTTCCGTTCAGCGATTCGCCGATTGGGCGCGTCACCGGAACGTCGACCGGGCGCGGATTCATTTCCATATTTTTGCCGTCGCTGCCCGTCACGAGCTGGCGCGGCAGGCGCACGGTCGTGCCGTCAAAGGTCGTGACGTTCCACGTGTAAATAATCCAGCCGGCGGTCGGCTCGCCGACGACTTTGCCGAGCTTTAGAGCGCGATAGCCTTCGGTTAAATCTTCGGCGTCGGAAAGCGAATGCTGGTTGGTGACGAGAATCGTCGGGCGTTCGAGCGCGCGCTGCCCGAGAGCGGTTCGCGCCGGAACCGTCCACAAGCCGCGCTCTTTCATATTCAGATAGCCGCGCCGCGCCAGAACGTCAATCACATACGGGTTGATAAATCCGCCGCTGTTGTTGCGAATGTCGATGACGACGCCTTCCTTATTCTGATTCTGCACGTCCAAATCCACGTAAAGCTGCGCGAGGCTGCCCGAACCCATATCGGGCAGATGAACATAGCCGAGCCTGCCGCCGCTCGCGCGCTCGACATACGCGCGATTCGCTTCGACCCATTGGCGATAAAGCAGATTTTTTTCCGCTGCGGTGCTGACCGGCTTGACGACGATTTCGCGCTTGTTCGAGCCGTCCGCATTGGCGGAAAATTCCAGCTCGACGCGCCTGCCGACTTTGTTTTCCAGCAGCTCGTCCAGATTCGTTTTATTATCAATCCGCACGCCGTCGACGCTTATCAGGTATTCGCCGACTTTCACGCTGCGCGTAATATCGACGGGGCTTAAAGCGATGATTTCCGTAATTTTCAAACGCCCGTTCGCTTCGTATTCGGCGCGGTCGAAACGCAAGCCGAGCTTTCCGATTGGCGTCGGCGTAAAACTCGAATTGCCGAAAACGCCGAGATGCGAAGCGTTCAGCTCGCCCGCCATCAGCGACATCAGGCGGCGCATTTCGTCGGTCGTCCGCGCGCCCGCGATAAGCGGCTCGTAGGTTTTTTCGACCGCGTTCCAATCCGCGCCGTGATATTTGTCGTCGTAGAAATTGTCGCGCAGGAAACGCCAGCCCTGTTTGAAGGTTTCCATCTTTTCCTGCGCGAAATTGACGTTCATCTCCAGATTCAGAGCGAGCGCGCGCGTTTCGCGGCGTTCGAGCGTGACGACGCTTACGCGCCCGTTTTCGATGTAGTAAACCTCTTTTGAATCGGGCGAAAACTGCGCGTCGGATTTGAAATTCGCCGTCGAGGTAATCTGCTTCGCCGATTGGTCGGTCGCCAGCTCGTCGAGCGGAATCGTGTAGAGATTAAACTGGTTTTCGGCTGAAGCGAGAATCAGAAGCGTTTTCCCGTCCGGGCTGATGGTCTGACCGTTGACGTTCACGCCCGGACGCAGCAGGCTCAGGCGCTGGCGGATATTTTCAAAAACGATTTCGTTGGATTTCGCGTCTTCGGCAGCAGGCGTCGGCGACACGATGGGCGAAGGCGAAGCCTGCGGCGTCGGGCTCGGGCTGGGGCGCGGTCTGTCTTGCGGGTTTTCCTGCCGGAAAAGGTCTCGGAACTGGTCTTCGCGGAATCTCGGCGTCCGCAGGCGCAAATCAATCCGCGCCAGCGAGCCTTCTTCCGTGCGCTGGTTCGTGTCGAACAAAATAAACGAGCCGTCCGGACTCCACGAAAGCGAATTGCTGTTTGAATTGGCGATAAAACTAACCGGCTGCGCCGCGCCGCCGCTCGCCGGAACGACCGAAACGTTTGTGTAAGAACGAGTTTCGGGCGAATAAGTCAGAAACGCGAGCCATTTGTTGTCGGGCGACCACGCAATCGTGCGCTTGCCGATTAAAGGCGTCGGGTCGGTGTAGAATTTGCAAAGCTCGCGCTCCTGCCGGGTATTAACGTCGTAAACCCAAAGCGAGCGCGCGTTGCGGATAAAGGCGATAAATTTTCCGTCGGGCGAATAGACGGGCGAAAAATCGTCGCCGGTTTTCGTCAACTGCGTCTCGGTTTCCGTGCCGAAATCGTATTGAAAAATCTGTAGTCTGCCTTCGCGCTCCGAAGAATAGACGAGCTTCCGGCTGTCGGGCGACCACGCGGCAAAGGATTCGGGCGCGACCGTGTTCGTCACGCGCGCCGCGTCGCCGCCGTCTTTCGACGAAGCCGCAAAGATTTCGCCGCGCGCCGTGACCGCGATTTTTTTGCCGTCCGGCGAAAGCGAGATTTCGCGGATTTGCGACGATAAATTGACTCTTTCGGTCAAAGTCCCGGCGGGAAGCCCGCGCAAATTTATCGCCACTTCGGACGCTCGCCCGCCGTCGGCGTTTATCGTCCAGATTTTGAAATTGCGCTCGAAAACGATTTGTTTTCCGTCGTAGGAAATATTTGCCCACAAAACTCTGCCGTCGGTAAAATTCGTCAATTGCCGCGCCTGCGCTCCTGTTCCGGCGCGAAGCGGCTGCGTCCAGATGTTCTGCGCGCCGCCGCGGTCCGAGACGTAGAAAATGCGCGAGCCGTCCGCGCTCCACATCGTCCAGAGCTGTTTCGCGCCGCGCGGCGTTAGCTGCTCGTAACTGTTGTCGGCGCGTTTGAGCCAGATTTCGCTTTCGTCGATGTGGCTTCTGCCCTTGCGCCACCATTGCCCGCCCGCGATGCCGCGCGCGGTGAAAGCGATGCCGCCGCTTTCGTTCGGCGCGGGCGCGGCGTAAAACTCGCTCGTGTAACGGTCATTGGAAACCTGCTGCGGCGTTCCGCCCGCCGCCGCAACGCGAAAAATATCGCTCATTCCGGCGATGTCGCGGCTCGAAGACGAAAAATAAATCCAGTTTCCGTCGCGCGACCAGGCGTCGAGATTGTCCGCGTTGTCGTCAAACGTGAGGCGCGATAAATCGTTTGTTTCCAGATTTAAAACGTAAATGTCGCCGTTCCCGGTGCGGTTCGAGGCGAACGCCAGCCGCTTTCCGTCGGGCGAAAAAAGCGGTCGCGATTCGGTCGCCGGATGCGCGACGAGCAATTGCGCCGTGCCGCCGCCAGCCGGGACAGACCAGATGTCGCCGCCGGAAACAAACACGATTTCGCGGCGGTCTGGCGCGAGCGACGGCTCGGTCAGATAAGGCATCGAAGATGACGCCTGAGCGAAAGCGGAAGCGGCGCTCGAACAAACGCAGGCTAAAACGAAGAGAATTCTCGCGGAAAGTTTTATCGAAAACATATTTTTCTTATTTTTTTGTGACAAAGTTTAGAAAGAAACGCTTACGCAAATAATAGAAGTTTTGTTTTGATAATTCAAAAATAATCGAAAATCTGCCGATTCAAAGGTTTGCATTTAGCCCGTCCGGCGGTTACGATTAAGGTATAAATTAAAACATAAAAGGAAAATAAGGCAATGAAATTTCCCGGTGGTTTTGACATAAATTCGATGATGAAGCAAGCCCAGAAAATGCAGGAGCAGATGGGCAAGGAAATGAAGGCGATGACCGTCGACGCTTCGGCTGGCGGCGGCGCGGTTTCGGTGAAAATGCGCGGCGATTTTGAGCTGCTGGAATTGACGATTTCGCCCGATTTGGTAAAGGACGGCGACGCGGAAATGATTCAGGATTTGACGCTCGCGGCGATTAACGAAGCGAAGCGCAAAGTCGAGGAATCCTTGAAGGGAAAACTCGGCGGAATGCTCCCGCCGGGACTCGGCTTCTAGGAATTTTAGATTTTAGATTTTAGATTTGCGATTGGAAAAGGATTGTAAATTTATTTTTTTCTGCTTCCAATCTAAAATCTAAAATCTAAAATCTAAAATCTAAATATGCTTGAATATTCAGAACCAGTCGCCAAGTTAATTGACGAATTTAAACGCCTGCCCGGCGTCGGACACAAAAGCGCGCAGCGTCTGGCGTTTTATATTCTGCGCCGACCCGAAGAGGACATCGAGCGTTTCGTCGAGGCTTTGCAGGAAGTCAAACAAAAAATCACGTTCTGCACGGTTTGCAACAACCTGACCGACGTTAATCCGTGTATGTTCTGCTCCAGCCCGAATCGTGACCGCTCGATTATCTGCGTGGTCGAAGAACCTTACAATCTGGTCGCGGTCGAGAAAACGCGTTCATTTAAAGGCTTGTATCACATTCTGCACGGCAGCCTGTCGCCGATTCGCGGCGTCGGTCCCGACGAATTGATGCTGGCGAATATCTTTCCGCGCCTGAGTCCGGAAAACAACGACGGCGTCGAAGTCCGCGAAGTCATCATCGCCACCAACCCGACGACCGAAGGCGAAGCGACGGCAAACTATATCGCTCGTCTTTTGAAGCCTTTAGGCGTCCGCGTCACGAGAATCGCGATGGGAATGCCGGTCGGCTCGGATTTGGAATTCGTGGACGAAGTGACGATGGACAAAGCTCTGGCAAACCGCCACGAGATTTAACGCATTTTCGATTTTAGATTTGCGATTTGCGATTTTATGTGGAAAATTCAGGTTGGATTTTAAATCTGAAATTTGAAATCTGAAATCGCCGTGATGAAAGCCAGCGTAAAAAAATTGAGCCTCGACGATTTGATTTTTCATCGTCGAGGCTCTTTTCTCGTGCGGCTTATCTACGCAATTTTCGGCTTCGCCTTATGTTTGTTTTTTCGCCGCATCGAGCTGGTAAATTCCGAAAATCTGCCGGAAAAAAGCGGCTTGATTTTCGTCAGCAATCATCCGAACGCATTGATTGACCCGGCGCTGATTTTCATCGCGCTGCCGCGCCGCATCGCCTTTCTCGCCAAATCCACGCTTTTCAAAATGCCGGTGCTCGGTTTCCTGGTTAGAGCCGTCGGCGCGCTGCCGCTTTATCGCCGTCAGGACGCCGGAGCGGACGTTTCCAAAAATCAGGAAACTTTCAGTGTCGCGCGCAGGCTTTTGAAATCGGGCGGCGCGATTGCGCTTTTTCCCGAAGGCGTCTCGCACAATTCGCCGAAGCTTTTGCCCTTAAAAACCGGCGCGGCGCGAATCGCGCTCGGCGCTGTTTCGACGGGGCAAAATCCCGCGACGCTCGATTTGCAAATCGTGCCGGTAGGGCTTTTCTACACGAACAAAACGACGTTTCGCAGCGAGGCTCTGTTGTATTTCGGCGAGCCTTTTCCGGTTACGCCCGTCGAACTGGACGGCGACGGACAGCCGCCGAAAGAAGCTGTCAGGCGGCTGACCTCGCAAATCGAAGAAGCGTTGCGCCGCGTGACGCTCAACGCCGAATCGGAAGCCGCGCTTTCGACGGCGCGAATCGCCGGTGATGTTTTTACCTCGACCACGCCGGAGCGGGAAAATCTCGCCGAGCGGCTGGCGCTGCTGCAAAAATTCGTCGCCGAGCCACTCGGCGCGGAAGAAAATCTGGAAAAACGCCTCGCCGAATACGATAAAAAACTGGGCGAGCACGGCATCGAACCGGAATTTCTGGCGCTGGCGCAATATTCAAAATGGTTTATTTTCCGGCAGGGTGCGCGCCGCTTGCGGAGGCTTTTGATTTTCGCGCCGCTCGCCGTCCTCGGCGCAGTTGTGCATTTTCCGGCTTATCAGCTCTGCAAGTTTCTCGCCTTTCTGCAAACGCGCAAGGGCGATTTCGATATGGCTTCGACGGTTAAAGTGCTGGCGGGCATCGTTTTAATGCCGCTGACGTGGCTGGTTTTCGCTTCAGTTCTGCATTTTTATTTCGACTGGCGGGCGGCTTTGATTTCGATTCCGTTTTCGTTTCTGTGCGGTTACGTCGCCCTCCGGACGCTGGAAGAAATCGAGGAGCTGCGCGGCTGGGCAAAGGCAATTCTGCTTTTCATCCGTCGCCGCGAAAAGTTTCTGCGCCTGCTGGCTGAACGACGCAGGCTGTTTGAAAAAGTGAAAAAGTGAAAAAGCGAAAAAGCGGAAAATTAGAGCGGATTTCAAATAAAAGCTGTCCATAGCCGCAATGCCCGAGCCAATTTTGGAGTATCTGCGGCGACGGCGGTGATAGTTTTCAGTCCTTCAGTAATTGCTTCTGAAAGTGCGATATAAGTTCCGGAGACTTTTGTCCTTAAATGAGTTTTTAGTTTCGACCGGCATTTCTCAATCCGACGTTTGAACTTCGCTCTGACTTTGGTAAAAATTGAGGGAAAAATTAAAAAAATACTTCTCAAACTTAAACTCAAACCAAAAAATTGTGATTTCATCCCGCAAAGTCGCCGTTCGAGGAAAATTATTCGTCATTCAGTTTTGATAATCCGATAATTTCCGAGATATGGCGGAAAACAAACGGCTGGCGAAAGAATGGTCGGCGAAAATCGCGGTTATCGTATTTTTACTGCTCAGTCAGACATTCGCTCTCGCGCAGAACGAGCGGCGTTACCCGTGGCAGTATTTTTGGCAGCAGTCATTGGCTGCATACAAAAATAAAGATTATTCGTCATTTTTGGAAAATTCGAGAAAAGCGGTTGAGTCGGGTCCCATAAATCATCCGACGCTTTTCTACAACATCGCCCGCGCTTACAGTTTGACCGGCAACAAAACGGAGGCTGTGAAATGGCTCGAAAAAACTCTGAACTTAGGTTTTGGAGCCGAAGCCATTGCGGGCGACGATTTTACATTTCTGCGCGACGCGCCCGAATATACAGGCGTTAGAAAACGCATTGAAGCAGTTAGAAAACCGAAAGTTAAAAGCAAAACGGCGACCACGATTCTCGAGCCGGATTTGATACCCGAAAGCGTTGCTTACGATGCCGCAGAAAAGACCTTCTACGTGGGCAGTTTGTATAAACAAAAAATCGTCAAAATAGACCGGCGCGGACAAAAGAGCGATTTCGTCACGGAAGGGTCAAACGGTTTGGGCGCGGTGGTCGGAATCAAAATTGACGCGGCGCGAAAAGTCTTATGGGCGTTAAACAACATCGCGCCGGAGATGAAAACTTTCGACAAAACGCGCGAAGGTGTCGGAATGCTGCACAAATACGAACTCGAAACCGGCAGGCTAATCAAAAAATACGAGCTTTCCAATCAGCCGCGACCTCACTTTCTTAACGATTTGGTGGTAACCGAAAGCGGCGACCTTTACATCACCGACAGTCTGGCGAGCGTCGTCCATATTCTCCGCGCTGAAAAAGACGAACCGGAAATTTTTGCCAATCTCGAACCGTTTAGTTATCCGAACGGTATCGCGCTGTCGAAAGATGAAAGTAAATTATACGTCGCCACCTTAAACGGCGTTTCAATCGTTGACGCGAAAAACGGAAAATCCAAGCCGCTCGCGCACGGCGAAACAATCGCTCTTGCGGGAATTGACGGTTTGTATTTTTACGAAAACAGTTTGATTGCGATTCAAAATTTCGAGTCGCCGAACCGCGTCGTGCGGTTTGAATTAAATGAAAGCGGCGACCGAATCTTAAAAGCCGAGGTTCTCGAATCGAATCATCCGCTTTACAAAATCCCGACGACCGGCGCGATTGACGGAAGAAATTTTTATTACATCGCCAACAGTCAGCTTCGCAGTTTCGATGAAAGCGGAAAAATTCTGCCGCTCGACAAACTACAAAACATAACAATTCTGAAATTAAGTCTATGAGGAACGCGGCGAACAAGCGGAACAGCGCTCTTCCCGCGCAATGACGATTAAAATATTTCGCTTAAAAAACATTTGTGAAACAGAAATTTAAAATTTTATGAAAACCATTGTAATCAGCGTCAACGAAAAAAAACACGCGGTTAATGTCGAAGCCGATACGCCGCTTCTCTGGGTGCTGCGAGATACGCTCGGGTTGACCGGGACAAAATTCGGCTGCGGTCTCGGCGTCTGCGGCGCTTGCACGATTCATATTAACGGCGAGGCGGTTCGCGCCTGCACTGTTCCGGTCGCGGAAGTCGGAAACGGGAAAATTACGACCATCGAAGGACTTTCCAAAAACGGAGAGCATCCCGTTCAGCGCGCCTGGCTGGCGGAAGAAGTGGCGCAGTGCGGCTATTGTCAGCCGGGACAAATTATGCAAGCCTGCGCTTTGCTTGCCAAAAATAAAAAGCCGACCGACGCGCAAATCGACGAGGCGATGAAAGACAATATCTGCCGGTGCGGAACTTACCAGCGAATTCGCAAAGCAATTCATCGCGCCGAAAAAAGTATGGAAAAGCGAAACTCCAGACGCGTCTGATTTGCTTTTGAAATCATCGTTGAAAAGTAGTTAAAAAGTAATGAAAGGATTAGTTGCCAAAGTCATTCGCCTAACGATTATTCTGTTGCTGACGGCGGCGCAGATTGCCGCCACAGCGCAAAACAAGCCGAACGCTTCGGAAAAATCGTACCGGCGAGCCGGACGGATTCTCGACGCCGGAATTGAAGCGCTCGGCGGGCTTGATTTTTTGCGTCCGATACAGGCTTTTAGACTCAGGGAAACGGGTAAAAGCCATTACGTGCATCAAAGCGCGAAACCGTTTCCGCCTTTCAGTTCAGCGCCGCGCGAGGAAACCGTGATTATTGATTTGAGGCGCAACCGTTCGTTTTACGATTTGGTCAACAATCTTCCCGGACAGACTTTTCGCGGCGGCAGCATCATTAACGGCTCAGAGGGTTTTAATCTTGATTGGCGAGCGAAAACGGCGACGGCAATCCTGAATCCGTCGGCGGCAAACCAACGCGGGCTGCTGCGCAAACTGCCGCACTTCGTTCTGCTCGAAGCGCTCGAACGCGCCCCTGCGCCTACGATTCAGGAACTGCGCGAATCGCTGAAAAAGCGTTTGGAGATAGCGAAACAATGAAGGAAAACGATTCACGAATTAACCGGAGAAATTTTTTGAAAACGGCTGCTTCGGCTGCCGCCGGACTGGTTCTGGCGTTTCACGTTCCGCCCGCATTGCGCGGGCAGGATAAACAGAAAGCGCCGAAGCCGCCGCAAATATTCGCCCCGAATGCGTGGCTGGAAATCGCCGCGAGCGGCACTGTGACAATCTTCGTTGCAATGTCGGAAATGGGGCAGGGAGTCAGAACGTCGCTTCCGCAAATTTTGGCGGACGAGCTGGAAGCGGATTGGTCAAAGATAAAAGTCGTTAACGCCGCGCTGGACCCGAAATACGGCAAAATGGATACCGGCGGCAGTTACAGCGTTCGCGATTCGTGGCTTCCGCTTCGCAAAGCCGGAGCTGCGGCGCGCGAAATGCTCGTTTCCGCAGCCGCGCAGAAGTGGAAAGTTGACCGCGCGGCGTGCAGGGCGGAGAACGGTTTTGTCACTCACGTCCCTTCAAAACGGCGAATCGCTTTCGGCGAGCTTGTCGGAGCGGCAAGCGTCTTGCCGGTTCCCGAAAATCCGCAGCTAAAAGACGCGAAAAACTTTAATCTCATCGGACGAAATATTCCGCGAGTTGACGGGCTTGATATTGTCTCCGGCAGAGCGGTTTACGGACTTGATTTAAAAATTCCCGGAATGCTCGTCGCTTCGGTTGAACGCTGCCCGGTTTTCGGCGGAAAGCTTCTAAGTTTTGACGCGACCGGAGCCAAACAAGTTCCGGGCGTTCGGCACGTCGTCGAAATGACGCTTTTCGGCATTCCGGCAGCCGTCGCCGTCGTCGCCGACAACACCTGGGCGGCAATCAAAGGCAGACGATTACTGGAAATCAAATGGGACGAAGGAGCGAACGCGAAACAAAACAGCGAGCAAATCAGCCGCGAATTTGCCGCTAAAGCCCGTGAAAAAGAAGACGTTGTTTTGCGCGACGACGGCGACGCCGTTTCCGCCCTCAAAAACAAAAAAATCGAAGCCGTTTACGAAATTCCGTATCTGGCGCACGCTTCGCTCGAAACGCAAAACTGCGTCGCGCATTACCGCGACGGCAAATGCGAAGTCTGGGGTCCGATTCAATATCTCGGCTGGGTTCAAGGAGCGGTCGCCCGCACGTGCGGCATCAAGCCGCCGGACGTAACGGTTCACCGCTCGCTCATCGGCGGCGGTTTCGGACGCCGGATTTTGCCGGATTACGCGACGGAAGCCGCCCAACTTTCCAAAAAAGTAAACGCTCCGGTGCAGGTCGTCTGGTCGCGCGAGGACGATATGAAAAACGATTATTATCGCCCGGCGAGCTATCATCTTTTAGAGGCTTCCGTGAGCGATAAAAAACCGTCGGCGTGGCGACACCGAATGGTTTTTCCTTCTATTTCCGCTTCCTACGACGAAAAAGCCGCGACCGAATCGGAAAGTTTGTGGGGCGCTTTGGAACTGCCTTATGCGATTCCGAATTTTCGCGTCGAATACTCGCGCGTGCAGCCGGAAACGCGGCTCGGCTGGTGGAGGGCGACGAGAATGCCGAACGTCTTTGCAACCGAATGTTTTCTGGATGAAATCGCTTTTGAGTGCGGCGTTGATCCGCTCGATTTTCGCCTGAGACTGCTTGAACGCGACCGTGCGATCAAAATCCGTGAAGCCGACACGACTCACGTTTTAAACGTCGAGCGCCAGAAAAATGTCCTGCGCCTGGCGGCGGAAAAAGCCGGTTGGGGAAAACCGCTCGCCGCAGGTCGCGGGCGCGGAATCGCGGGACACGCGTATTTCGATGTTTCGACTTACGTCGCGCAGGTTGCCGAAGTGACTGTCAAAGAAAACGGCGAGATAAAAGTTGACCGCGTGGTATGCGCGATTGACTGCGGCACGGTCGTCAATCCGGACGGCGTGGCGGCGCAGATGGAAGGCTGCATTGTGTTCGCGCTGTCAGCAGTTTTAGGCGGCGAAATCACGCTCGAAAACGGGCGCGTTAAACAGAGTTCTTACCGCGATTATCCGGTTTTGAAAATCAATCAAATGCCGTTGGTCGAAACATACATCGTGCCGAGCGGCGAGCCGCCGGGCGGAGTCGGCGAGCCGGGCGTTCCGCCGACCGCGCCAGCTGTCGTCAATGCGATTTTCGCGGCGACGGGAAAGCGGTTGCGAAAACTGCCGATTCGCCCAGCCGATTTGTCAAAGCAGTAAACGGTTAATATAAACTAAGTGCAATAAGCACGCGAAAATATAGCTTTTAACGAGGTATTTCAAATGCGGGATTGTCAAAATAAAATTAAGTTCGGCATACGAATCGGATGGTTTGTTGTCGCTTTTTTTCTAATTTCAAACGTTTCGGTTTCGGCTCAGAACAATTCAATAGAGCTTAATTATAATTTTCATCGCGGCGCTTCGGGCTGGACGGCAGGGTTTGCCGATTACCCGCCCGGACAAGAAGATTTTTACGAATTATTCGCCGGAATTCGTTATATGCCGCGAAAGCCGACCCGCGTGCCGAGACGCGGATTTATGATTCAGGGCAATAATCACTCCGACGCTTTATTTATGTTCTTAAAGCGTCGCCTGAACTCGCAGGACGGTATCGTTCCTAATCAGACTTACCGGGTTGAATACGTGATAACTTTCGCGTCTAACGCGCCGAGCAGCTGCGCCGGGACGGGCGGCGCGCCGGGCGAAGGCGTTAAGCTAAAAGCCGGAGCCAGTCCGATTGAGCCTCTTCCGAACGTTATTACTCCGACCGGATGGGTCACGATGAACGTCGATCTTGGGGACGGTGAAATCGGCGGCGTGGCGGCATCGGTTGCCGGTAACATTGCCAACGGCATTCCCTGTGAACAAGCAATGCCGCATTATCCGTATGTTTTAGTCGAGCGAGTGCATCAACACAGATTCAACGTCGCTGCGAATTCAGCCGGAGAGTTATGGCTTTTGGTCGGCACTCATTCGGGCTATGAATCCTTAACGAGACTTTATTATCAAAGCATTAAAGTTAAATTAACCCCGATTTCAAGTTTGAATGTAGAGCGATAACGGGTTGTCGGAACTGCAAAAAATCATCCTTTACTGCGCCCCGACGCGCACTTTGATGTTGACGCGCCCGAAGCTTGTCGGCGGTTGACTGAAAATAATTTTGAGATTTTACTTTGGGATGAAAAGAAGCGAAATTAATATTTTTATGCTTAAGAAACAGCACAAGTGAAAATATTCATAAAAATACGGACGGTAAGACCGTGATGTTTACACCGAAACAATTTATAAATTAAAAGCTGATTTAGGCGGAATAATGAAAGGTAGAATTGATTTGGCTTTTCCGTGCTTGCGACGCGCAAAAATTAAGCGATTATGAATATAGACTCAAACATACAAATCCGACCTGCGAGCGTCGGCGACGAATCCTTTATCATTTCGTTGATTCCTCGCCTCGCGGAATTTGGTCCGCCGTCCTGGCGTGACGCTGCGCAAATGACCGCTACCGATACGCAGGTATTGAGAGACAAACTTCTCAATCAACCGCCCGGAACTGCCATTTTTATCGCTGAGGACGACAAGGGCGCGGCTTTAGGCTTCATACATTTACAACCCGGTGTTGATTACTACAACCGGGAAGAACACGGACATATCGCAGATATTATTGTCGCTCGTGAGGCGGAAGGGCGCGGCGTCGGACAGATGCTGATGGCGAAGGGCGAGGAGTGGGCGCGCAGCCGGGGCTATCGCTGGCTCACATTGAGCGTGTTTGCCCGGAACCTTCGGGCGCGAGAAGTTTACAAACGGCTTGGTTTCGGTGAGGACATTATGAAATATGTAAAGGAACTTGTTTAATTCAGCCTGCCGCCGTTTGAGCAAGTCATTTGACGTCAGGAACATTCCTATTCGCCGGATGAGGATTCGTTTTTTTGACGAGCAGATTTTTTAAAACCACTTCGGCGCGCGGCAAAAATCCTTCGGCATATTCTTTCGGGTAATGCACGATAACGTAAAAAGCACGGTTTTGCTGCCGACCGATTAGAACGAATCCATCGTTGTTCCTGTCGGCAAAGAAAATTTGTTCTTTCGCCCAGGCGAAATTATAATTTTTATTCGGCTTAACATCTTTTACGCGCCAGCCGTTTGTCTTCAGCAAGCCTCGATTGCCCGAAACTAACCGGCGAACTTGCGCCGGCGACGAATTTCGGTATGGAAAAAAGATGTGAACGTAAGCGTTTTCATTTTTCCTGCCGCCCATTTTTGAAACGAACCGCAGGCTTTGCCCTTCGTCGGACGCGCCTGTTTCAGGGATAAAATCGTTTTCAGGGTAGTAAGCCGCAAACGGCAAATCCACTTCGTCAAACAGGCGCAGCGTAACGCGCCGTCGCTCGCCTTCGACGCGCAGATAATCGGTTTTGGTCAACGGTAAATGGGTTTTGTCGTTCGGCTCTTCTTGATTGTTATCGCCGTCAGCCAGAACGACTATCTCGGCGGCAGTTGCCTGAACCGGATAAGATTCAAGCACCGGACCGGAAAAAGCGGCTTGAACGCGCGCGTTGACCTGCAAATTGTCGAAATCAGCCGCTCGTCGTTTGCCGTTTTTCAAAACGAAAATTCGGGTTTCGGTTTTAATATTAATGTTCGCCCGGTCGTAATTTCCGCTGCCTTCAACGTAAATGCTGCCCAGAAAATCTTTATTGGCGGAGCCGGGCGAAGCGCGATTTATTTTGACGATTCTGCCGGTAATATCGGCATCGGCTGCGACCGGTTCGGATTCGATAGTTATCTGCGTTTTTACCAAATTCGGCGACGCGCAAGCCGCGTTTGTCGCCGCTGCCGCCGGGCACAATAACCAGATTGACAACATCAAATAAATCCTGCTCATTTTGTTCACCATTATTGACCTCTTATCTTTATCCGCAGAATTCGACCTGCTTCGACCGCGAAAGTAATTACGATTTTTTGATGCCTGCAAATAAGGATTAAAATTAATTTTGTGATGAATTATAAAAAAATAATGATGAAAGCCGATAAATCGTTTTCAGATTGCCGCGATTTATTTCAAAAGACCAAAAAGGCGTCCGAACTTTTGCTTCTGCCCGCAAGGCGTTTCATCGTCTGAAGTTAATTCTCGCTTTAACTTTCACATTCATAAAAGCACAATTTTCAATTCATTTTCGATTTGCCCGAATATTGTTTTTTCCAAATGGTTTAAACGATATAAGAGTAAATTCATTACATTTCAGTTTGTAGTAACCGCTTACAGAAACATTTAACCGTCCACAGATTTTCGGCTGCTTTCCGCCAGTATGACCACATAAACTGGTAACGGTTTTTAATTTATCCGCGAGGAAGAACTTAATGAAGAAATTTTTTCCAGCCGTTTTTATCTTATCAATCACAGCCTTTGCAAACGTCATTGCCCAGGAAAGCCGTGTAACTGAAAACAAACCGCGCCTTTTTGCGCCCGGAACGATTTCAACCGGCGACGAGGAGTTCGCCTTAACGTTCACGCCCGACGGTAAAACCGTTTATTTCACCAAAGGCGATTACCGCTTTAAATATGCGGCAATCCTGGTTTCACGGCTGAAAAATGGGCGCTGGACCGAGCCTGAAGTCGCGCCGTTTTCCGGTCGCTGGCGCGATATTGACCCGTATATCTCGCCCGACGGCACAAAGCTGTTTTTCGCCTCTACACGCCCGATCAGCGGAAACGAGCCGCGCAAAGATTTCGACATTTGGATGATGGAAAAAACCGGGACCGGCTGGGGCGAGCCGCGACATCTCGGAGCGGAAATCAACAGCGAAGGCAACGAAACAACCGTCGCCCTGACTTTGGACGGAACTTTTTATCTGGGCGCGGAACGCCCGGGCGGAAAAGGCGGCAGAGACCTTTACCGCTCGAAATTAACGGGCGGAAACTTTTCCAAACTCGTCCCGCTCAATGATTTTTTCAACACGCCGCAAGACGACGCCAATCAATACGTCGCGCCGGACGGCAGTTACATGATTTTCTCGTCCAGCCGACCAAATCCATCGGGCACAAACAGTTTGTTTATCAGCTACCGCCGCAACGGCGAATGGAGCGCGCCCGAACCGTTTGCCCAAAACATTATCAACGCGACCGGAATAATGGGACCGACAATTTCGCCCGACGGCAAATACTTTGTTTATTCGACGCGGAGCGGCTTTTTCGACCAGCCGTTAAGCGCATCTCTCAAGTATCGAGACCTAATCGACAAAATCAGAATGCCGGGAAACGGAATGGGCGATATTTACCAGGTCGAGACGAGCGCGCTTGGTATCCGCGGGTTTTAGTTAAATATGGTAAGAATATACCTGACTCGGTAAAGTTATTTTAGTGTCGCCGGAAAATTTCGCGCATTATGCAGGTAGACAAAAGCCGGTAATCGCGCGAATGAGTTTGATTATAAAAGGTCGAAAAGAGCGCCTTCGGGCGAGACGGTCACACACGTGACATACATCATCACCGGATATAGCGTCCAGCCAACCAATTGCGCTTACCGGAAGGAGAGAAAACGCTCAAACGGGTTATTCACTAATTTACAACCTGCGAAATTTTCAATTGTCGCTGTGCTGCGTATTACGAGCGCAGCGTCATTGCCAGACACAAAAGCACGAAACCAATCAAAAGCAGCCAAGAGCGCAGGGCTTGAAAAAATTCCCAGCGATTTCTGATTTCCTTCCAGTTTTCCGGCGGTTTTTCCGCGTCCCATTTTCCGGTCGCCGCATTTATCGGAACGTTAAAGATAATGGTCGAAACCAGAGCGACGGTGAACGAGATTGCCGATGCCCAGCGAACATAACGCGCCGTGCCTTCGGCGGCGTTCAGGCTCACGGCGTAAGAAACTGATAAAATCACGCACAAAGTCATCAAAACCGGCATCACGCGTCCGAAAGTTTTGAGC
This sequence comes from Acidobacteriota bacterium, assembly GCA_030860665.1. Classification (GTDB taxonomy): domain Bacteria; phylum Acidobacteriota; class Blastocatellia; order Pyrinomonadales; family Pyrinomonadaceae; genus JALZHR01. The sequence continues at coordinate 13,221 of JALZHR010000270.1, read as the reverse complement.
AAGCCCTTTTCGACGAAAACGTGATGTTCTCGCGGCAAATCACGAATTACCGGGTGAACAAAGGCGTATGAACCGAACTCGGCGCAAGCCGCAAAGCCCGTCACCGTTAAAGCGATAAATCCCAGAACGTCCATAGACTAATACCTCAACCTTTTTGCATTCCAGCTCCGATTTCTTTAATCAGTGTGGTGACAGCTTTTAGCGGGCGCATAGTAACGCTGAACTCTGTGACCAGCCCGTTTTCATCTGTATGCGCGTAATCTACGCCTTCGAGCGATTTGCCGCCGGAATTATTTTAAATTGTTACGCAGAAACGCGCGCCATCGTTTTTCCGCCAGCTCTGCATAATCGACCCGGTAAGTTTCCCCTCCGATGTTGGCAAAGCCGTGCTGCGCCTGGTCGTAGATAAAAAATTCGGCTTTCATTCGCTTTTCCGTGAGCTTTTCCCGCAGTTTCCGAACGACTTCGTTCGGAATCAACCCGTCGTTTGTTCCGTAATGAAACTGCATCGGAATTTTGATTTGTTCGGCGAATTCAAGCATTGCGGGGCGCGGATCAGCGGGCGAGTTTCTCTCCGGCGGAAAAACCGGAGCGGCGTAGAGCGCGACGACCGCTTTAACGCGCGAATCAGCCAGCGCGAAACGAGCCGCCGCATAACCGCCGCCGCAATAACCGAGAACTCCAAACCCTTTGTCATTATAAAACGATTTCGATTTGAGAAATTCAACACCCGCCTGAGCGTCCTCGATGTAACGGTTGATAAAACGATTGCTCGACACAAATTCCCGCGGCAGTTTCGACATATCGTCCTCTTCGCGCGAAGTCGAGCTGACGGCTAAACCGATATACCCTGCTTCGGCTAACCTGACGGCAGTGTGACGAATGTCCTCGGAAACGCCGACGTTTCCGTGCAAAACCAGAACCGTTCGATATTTACCTTTTTTTTTCGGATGAGCCAAATAGCCGTTAATTGTATCGGCGCCGTTCTTAAAATCAACGAATTGCCGCTCGACTTTCTCGCTTTTGTCGCCGTTTTTCGTTTGCGCCAGCAAGGTCGAAACCAAAGCGGTTCCGCCTATGACAGCGCCCGCCGCCGCTAAAAAGTCGCGCCGCGTTCGCTTATTTCCGCAATCTTCCAGACACATATATTTTCTTCCTTAATTTATTAAATTCACGCGAAAACTTCGCCTTTTAGTTCCTCTTAACCGCCTGTTTCGGCTCGGCTTCGGCGATTTTGTTAACAATTTTCCAGGTCGGTTGCGGTTTTATTTTGCTTTTGTCGTGAAATAATTCCACGCCGCTTTTGAAATGTCCGCAATAATTTTTTCGTTCGTCGCCGCGTCTTCTTTCGAATCGGTTACAAAAACACTTATGAAAAAATATCGTCCGTCAGGTAAAAACACGATTCCAATGTCGTTTACCGCCGCTGTTATGCCGGTCGTCCTGTTAGTTCCCGAAGAACCGGTTTTGTGAGCCACAATCGTTCCCGCAGGTAATTGTCCTTTTAACCTGTTTCTGCCGGTTTCCGTTTCTTTCATCGCTTTCCAGATAAAGTCATAGCTTTTTTTGGAAAGGAGCTTTTTCCTGTTGTCATAAAACGACGATAGAACTTCGTTTGCCGCTTTCGGGGTCGTCCAGTTTTGAAATTGTAAATCCCAATCGCTCTGTTGCTGCTCCTCATTTAATTTTATTGATACGTCTTTAAATTTATTTTTTATGAAGTATTTTTCAACCGCTCGAGGTCCGCCAATCAGCCTTAACAAAACATCACAACCTACGTTGTCGCTGGCGGAAACCGTATATTCTAAAATTTCTGAAATCGGCAGGCTTGCTCCCTCCGGATATTTATCTCTCAGAGGACTGTAAAGATTCGGCAAGAGGTCTTTTTTCTCGATTTTTATTTTTTGCTCGAGAGAAAATTTTCCTTTGTCAATTTCGGACAGCACCGCCAGCGCGATGTGAAACTTAAAGACGCTTTGCAGCGGAAAACGGCGGTCGCCGTTTATGGATAAAGTGTCTTTTCCGTCGTTCCCGACGATTGAAACGCCGACGACAGCGTTCTTTGTCGAAACGATTTGCTGTATTTCCCGTCGTAATGAATTTGTAGTTTGAGCGGATGTCTGAGCGGTAATAAATAGAAAAAGTAAAAGTGCCGGGTAAAATAGTTTGGTCATTTTTTCGTTGCTCCTGAATGCGGATTCGTTTGGCGACGGCGAACCTGATGTTCAGGTCAGCCAGGCTGCGATTTTGAATTTTCAAACCCGCTCTTAACGGCTTATTGTCCGGCAGAACGTTTCATTTTCCGCCGGTTGTTTTCGCCTCGAAATAAAAACTTTTGTTGATGATTTTCCACTCGCCGTTGATTTTGAGCAGAGTCATATAATCGACGAATTTGCCGCTCGGATAATCGAGAATGATTTTTCCGGTCGCCGCATTTCCGGACACATCGACGCTCTCTATCCAACGCCTGCGATTCGCTTCGTCCGCCGCGGGTTTTCCGCTCATTCCCGCAATGTATTCGGCAAAGGTGCGCGTCGAATATTTCCCGTCCCGGATGAAAATCATACTTCCTTCCGTGTGAAACGCTTTGCGCATAAATTCGGGATTTCCGGTGGCGTGTCCCTGCAAATAATTTTCCAGCGGAATCCGGGCGGCTGCTTTTTCCGCGTCGGTTGTCTGCGCGGCGAGCATTATTTTTGCGGTTTCCGACGAAATCGGCTGATAAAAAACGCGGCTGAATTTGATTTCCGAAATTTCTCTCGGATTTATTTTATTCGCGGCGTCGTTTCCAACTGTTTGCGCTGTTTTGCGATATTCCTGAAAAACCGCTTCGCGTTGTTCATAACCGGCTTGATTGGCATATTCGGTCATCAGCAAAACGTCCCATTCGGCTTTGTCGCTCGCCGGCAAAGACAGCACCTGATAAGAGTTTGCGATTCCTTTTTGTTTCATAAAGCTGCGCGCGCGCGCCCAATTCTGTTCGATAAATTTCAGGTAATTGGTTTGCTGCCCGTCTTTGGTTTTGACGAAATCGACCGTCCACACCGAAGAATTGGTTTGTGCCGCAGAAGAACCGGCGGCGGCGGTCAGAAACAGGACAATTGCAATAAATAATAATGATTTAGCTTTCATAAATTTCCTCAGGATTTATATTTACCCGTTTAAGAACGCAGTGTTTGCCGCAGAGCGTCAGTAAAAATCTTCATTTCCGCCATTGTTCCGATTGAAATTCGCGCCCAATCCGAATCAAGCGGCAGATTGCCGCCGCCGCGAATCTGAATCTTAAACTTGGCGAGTTTTTGGGGTAAATCTCTGTTTCCCGCGCCGACGTTGAGCCAAATCGAATTGGCGGGCGACGGCACGTATTTCAAATTCATTCGGTCGAGCTCGCGCCTCGTGAAGATTTGAACTTCCGTGTTTTTTCGGCGGCTTTCCTTGACGAAATCGGCGTCCTGCAAACTGGCAATCGCCGCCCGCAAACTCACCGGATTAAGCCAGGTCATTCGGAATCGTCTTAACCGAGCCGCAATTTCGGGCTTGGCTATGCCGTAGCCGACGCGCATTCCGGCGAGACCGTAAATTTTTGAAAACGTGCGCAATACAATCACGTTCGCCCCTTTTCGCACGAAATCAATCATTGAATTAGCGGGAAAATCGTCCGTGTATTCGAGATACGCTTCGTCGATTAAGATTGTCGTTTTCCCGGAAACTTCTTCGCAGAATTGTTTTAATTTCGGAGTGGAAACAATCGTTCCCGTCGGATTATTCGGATTACAGACATAAACGAGTTTTGTCGCGGGCGAAACGCGCCGGCTCATTGCATCTAAATCGTGTGCGTAATCGGCATCGAGCGGCACGCGATTAACGCGCGCTCCGATTCTTTCGGCATACTGCAAAAGCCACATAAAAGTATTGTCGGCTGCAACCATCTCGCTCTTTTCCAGTCCGTAGGCGACAGCCGCCATCGCCAATACTTCACCCGAACCGGTTCCTAATACAATCGATTCGGGCGCGACATTTTCACGCTCGGCAATCATCTTTTCGAGCTGCGCCGCTTCGACGCCCGCGTAGCGGTTACCGCTCGCCGCGGCTTCGACAATGGCTTGTCTGGCTTTCGGAGAAGGTCCGTACGGGTTTTCATTACCCGAAAGACGAATAATTGGCTGCGGCACAGCCGAATTTTGCGCGTTAGCGGTGCCGCCGCCGCCTGAACCAAAATTCAGAAAAGCCGTTGCAGAAGCCATTGCCCCGATTTTCAACATCTCGCGGCGGTTAAAAGAATGATTTGACATTGCATTTATTCTCCATTTAATAAAACTAACGACAGATTAAGTCCTTCGCGTTCGATTCAACGAGAAAAAATCTGTGAGCGGTTTAATGTCTCGCCCAACGGTCAGCGTGCTTGTCTTTTTTAAAGCGAACAATGACAAAACCGAGTTGAATTTCAACACTATTTATGAGGCATCGGTCACACCAAATTCCGTTTAATCACAAAATACGTTTTAGATTGTTGGAGATAAGCTATATGTAGAAGGGTAATCGTGCGGCGGCAAATTCCTTGAGAGCCGAACACCCAATATATGATGAAAATTAACCGGAAAGTTTTATGTTTCGTTTTGGCAGTTTTATTGGCAGCTGTTGTATGGCAGGAAACAAAAGCGCAGAACAACCCGCAGCCACAGCCGCCGCGCAGAAGCTTCGCCGAAATCGTCAATATGCCCGTCGTTTATACCGTTCCCGGAATGAACGAGGTGCGGATAAAAAAGGACGTTGTTTATAAATCGGTCGAAAATTCAGAATTGAAAATGGACGTTTACACGCCGCCGAATTTATCGAAAGGCGAAAAGCGCGCGGCGGTTTTCTTCATTCACGGCGGCACGCAGCTTGAAAATCGCCCGAAAGATTGGGGCGTTTTTCAATCCTGGGGAAAGCTCGTCGGTGCATCGGGAATGGTGGGCGTTGTTTTTACGCACCGGATGGGATTTCCAAAACCGGAAATGGCGCTCGCCGAAAACGATTTGAACGACGCGATAAATTACGTTCGCAATAATGCCGAAGCGCTCAGCGTGGATAAAGACCGCATCGCGCTGGTGGCTTTTTCCGCCGGCGCACCGCTGTTGAGCGTGCCGATGCGCGATACTCCGCCGTTTGTTCGCGCTCTCGCGGCGTTTTACGGCTTTCTCGACATTCAGCAATCGGAAATGCACCGGCGCGGAGTCGGCGATGCGCAAATCCTGAAAAAATACTCGCCGTTTTCCTATCTCGCGCCGAACGCCGCGAAACTGCCGCCGATTTTTATCGCCCGCGCCGGACGCGACGAAATTCCGGGTTTGAATGATGCCGCCGACAGGTTTATAGCCGAAGCATTATCAAAAAATGTTTCAATCGAAGTGATGAATCATCCGGCGGGCGTTCACGGCTTTGACAATCAAACCGACGACGGGCGTTCGCGCGAGATAATTCGCCGCGCGCTGGAGTTTTTGCGCGCGAATCTGGAAGCGCCGAAAACGAGCAAACTCCGTTAGGCGATAAATGAAATTTTAGTGACGGGAGATTATTTTTAATCGAGCTGAATGCGCTAATCCCGAGCTAATAATTTTTGATTTTATTTTAGACGGGTTTAGAATTAGAAGAAATGACTTCCGGCGCATTTACAACAGAAACGCGAAAGATACCGTGGCGGCTTTTCGCTGCCGGATTTGTCGTTTGGACTATTGTCGGTCTTTCCTTCGCTTTGCGGACGTATTTTTATAACTACCGGCAGGGCATAGAAGTCTGGCTCGTCCCGATTATTACTTCTTATCTGATTGATTTTTATTTGTGGGGGCTTGCTTCGCCCGCAATCGCTTTTCTTTGTCATCGTTTCCCGCTCGAACGAAAGCATTTGCTCAAGCGGATAATTCTTCACGTTTTGACGGGCATTTTATTTACTTTCGTCATTATCGCAGTTTCCGTTCCGTTATACTGGTATCTGGGCTTTCCCGATACAACCAGAGTTCCTACTTTGGGCGCGCTTTTCAATAAATCAATCGTCAGCCCGATAATGTGGCACGAAGGCACGCTGACTTATTGGGCGACGCTCGCCGTGGCGCACGCTTTTGAATATTACCGGCAGGCGCGAAGCCGTGAAACGCAGGCGGCGCAGCTTGCGGCGCAAAGCGCTAAACTTTCCGAACAGCTCGTGCAGGCGCAGCTTTCCGCCCTGAAGATGCAGCTTCATCCGCATTTTCTTTTTAACACGCTTAATTCAATCGCTTCGCTTCTTCATAAAGACGCGGAAACGGCGCACCGGATGATTGCGCGCCTTTCGGATTTTCTGCGGATGACTTTGAACAACTCCGAGACGCAAAGCGTTTCTCTCGAAAAGGAATTGGAGTTTTTAAATACGTATCTTGAAATAGAAAAAATTCGTTTCCAGGACCGTCTCGTCGTCGAAATCGAAATCGAGCCGGAAGCGGGCGCGGCACAAGTACCGAATCTGATTTTGCAGCCGATTGTCGAAAACGCCGTCCGGCACGGTTTGGCAAACGTCAGCGCGACCGGACATCTAAAGGTCAGCGCCGAGCGGCTCAACGGCAAGGTGCATATTCAAATCGAAGATAACGGACCGGGATTGAACGCAAGTGGCGGCGACGGCAGCGGCAGCAGCCGCAAAAGAAAAACGAACAGCGGTTCCGGCGGCGGTGTCGGTTTGGCTAATACACGCGCGCGGCTCGAACAGTTTTACGGCGAAGATTTCAGCTTCGAGATTGCCGATAAGACAGATTCGCGCGGAACGATTGTTTCGCTCAAAGTGCCGTTTAAAAGTCAGTGAAAAAAAGGCGAGCAGGTATGAAAATTTTAATAGTTGACGACGAACAACTGGCGCGTGAATTGGTGCGCGAAATGCTCAAACCGGAAAGCTGCATTGAATTTATCAATGAAGCGAAAAACGGGCGCGAAGCCGTCCAAATGATTCGCGCCGAAGCGCCGGACATCGTTTTTCTTGATATTCAGATGCCGGATATGGACGGTTTTGAGGTGCTGGAAAGTTTGAGCATCAAAGAGCTTTTGCGGATTCCGGCGATTATCTTCGTTACCGCTTACGACCAATACGCGCTGCAGGCGTTTGAATACCACGCGCTCGATTACCTTTTAAAGCCGTTCGACCGCGAGCGTTTCACCGCAACATTAAATCGCGCCAAAGAAATTATCCGCCAGCGCGAGGGCGGCGAGCATCAGCAGCAAATCCTGAAAATGATGGAACAGCTGAAAGCCCCGCCGGCGCCCGATTATCTGGAATGGCTGACCATCAAGAAAAACGAGCGGATTTTGATGCTGCGCGTCGAAGACATTCATTGGATTGAGGCGCAGGGAAATTACGTGCAGTTAAAGTTTGAAAACGCTTCGCATCTTTTGCGCGAGAAAATGGACAGTCTCGAAGCGCAGTTAAATCCGAAAACATTCGTCCGCATTCATCGCTCGACCATCGTCAACGCCAACCACATCAAGGAACTGCAAGTCTGGACGCCGGGCGAATACCGGGTTTTAATGCAAGGCGGAAAAACTTTTACCTTGAGCCGCGGCTACCGCAATCGCTTCGATAGTTTTTTGAAAAAAAGTTTAGTGTGAACGAAAAGGCGCGAGCAAATTACCTTTAAAATTATATGAACAAAAAACTGATTTTTATGATTTTGTTTTTGGTAAATGTTTTTGCCGCCGCCGCGCGGCAAAGCGAGGTTGAATCATTTAACGCTTTTCATCTCGCCGTTTGGATAAATTCAAATACGCTCTAACCCGTTTGATGGTTATTCATCACAAATCGATTTCTCTTACCTTATTGAACAAAACAAAATGATTCGTGATGAACATTCTTCCGACTTCGACAAATAAAGCCTTTCAAAAATTATTCGTCTTCGCATTGCTGCTCTTCTGCGCGAAGATTGTCGCGGGGCAAACAACCGACCGGGAAGCGAATCTGCGCTCGCTCGTCGCTGCCGAACAGGAATTTTCGCGCACTTCAAAGGAGAAGGGAACGCGCGAGGCGTTTATCACTTTTCTTGCCGACGACGGAGTAATTTTCAACCCGCTGCCCGCCAATGGAAAACAGGTTTGGATGCCGAGAGAAAAAGCGCCGGGCGTTTTGACCTGGACGCCGGTTTTCGCCGACATCTCCGGCGCGGGAGATTTGGGTTTCACCACCGGACCTTACGAATTTCGCCGCGCGGCAGGCGAAAAGCCCGTCGGTTACGGCTTTTATATGTCTGTCTGGCGTAAAGGCGCGGACGGCGCGTGGAAGGTTTTGCTGGACATCGGAACGCGCAACTCGATGCTTGAAACAACGCCCGCGCTTGAATTTCCTCAAGTAAGGACGAATAAAGTAAAAAAGAAGATTAACCTTGAACGAGAACGAGCAGCGCTTAAAACCGCCGACGATAATTTGTCACGCTTTTTGTCCGCAGAGAAAACTGTCGGCGAGTTAAAAGAATTTACCGGCGACTATCTCCGCGTGCACCGGACGAACGATTTTCCGTTTGTCGAGAAGAACGCCGCTCTCGCCGCTATGCAAACCTATCAGGGCAGAATCATCTCGCAGACAGTCTCGACAGGCATCGCTCAATCCGGCGATTTCGGTTATTCTTACGGAACTTATAAGGCGAAAGCGGCGACTGAAGCGGAGAACAACACATCTGCCGAAAACGGCAGTTTCGTCAGAATCTGGCGGCGCGACGAAAAAGGAAAGTGGAAACTGACGCTCGTCGTAATGCACGCCGCGCCGCCCGGAAAACGCGCCGGACAATAAATTTACTTTCCAAACGGAGAAATTTAATGAAAATCACTCGATACGGATACCGGCAAATACGTTGTATTATGGATTCAGGCAAACGGCAAAGGGCGTTTGCGCCGCGACCTTTGGAATAGCGCCGGGCAAGTGATTATTGAAAGGAAACGGGCGGTCAGCGCGAATTAAATGTAAGGATTACGGCGTCTGCAATTATCTTTTACCGGTCGGTGCCGCCGATATTTTTTATTAAAATTATGTTAAGTAAAAATTTACGAATTGCCGCTATTTTCGGAGCGATGTTTTTTTCTTTAGTCAGCCTGCAGCAGGTCTATGGACAAAATAATACAAATGGCTTTGCCGAAGTGGGCGGCGGTAAAATTTATTACGAAACAGCCGGGCGAGGCGAAAAAACAATTGTCTTCGTTCACGGCGGATTAGTTGACAGCCGTTTGTGGGATGAGCAGTTTAACGAATTTGCAAAAAAATATCGCGTCGTTCGTTATGATTTGCGCGGCTACGGACGCTCTCAGCCGCTGCCGGAGAAAGCCTTTTCGCCGATTGAGGATTTATCGCAATTGCTCAAGCATCTGAAAATTGAAAAGGCGACGATTGTCGGCTTATCTTTGGGCGGAATTATTTCAACCGATTTTACGCTCGAACACCCGGAAATGGTTGAGCGATTGGTTTTAGTCGGAGCGGCTTTGCGCGGATTTGAATCGAAGCCGAGCGAAGCCATAATTAAAATTTACAGGGAAGCCGCGCAGACTACGCCGCAAAAAGCCGCTGAATTGTGGATGAAGAACGAACTTTTCGCCGCGCTCGAAGACAAACCGCAGGCTCGCGCCCGTATATTGCAGATGCTGGCGGGTAACTACCGGGCGTGGATGACCATCTCTGACGATAAATACGAATTTCCGAAAGTAGTTTCCATCGAAAGACTCGATAAAATCTCCGTTCCCACGCTCGTCGTCGTCGGCGCGATTGACCACCCGGATTTGCTGGCTGTCGGCAAAACTCTCGATGAAAAAATTCCAAAGTCGGAGCTTGTAATTATGAAGAACGCGAGCCATCACCCGAATCTCGAAAAACCGAAAGAATTCAACCGTATTTTGCGAAAATTTCTCAAACATAATTTAAGGAAAAACTAAGCTTTTGAAGCAGTCAAACAATTGTTTTCTATTATGACCGAAATTTCCGCTGCGCAATCATCTCCGGTAGATAATCGCTGGCTCGCGCCGCTGGCAATCGGCGCGTATTTTGCCGTTCTGAAATTATTTTTGCATTTCACTTTTAACGGCAATTACGGATATTTCCGCGACGAACTTTATTTTATGGCGTGCGGCGAACATCTCGCGTGGGGTTATCCGGACCACGCGCCGATGGTTGCTTTGATGGCGAAAGCGAGCCGCGAGATTTTAGGCGATTCGTTGTTTGCGATTCGGTTTTTTCCGGCTGTGGCAGGCGCGGTAAAAGTTTTTCTGACTGCTCTTTTGGTTAAAGAATTCGGCGGCAATAGATTCGCCGCGTTTCTTGCTTGTCTTTGCGTTTTGCTCGCGCCGATTTATCTCGGAATAGACAATTTGCTTTCGATGAATTCGCTCGAACCGGTTTTCTGGACGGGATGCGTTTATTGGCTCGTTTTAGCGCGCAGGCGAAACGATTCGAGATATTTGATTTTATTCGGCGCGTTTGCGGGCTTGGGCTTAATGAACAAACATTCGATGCTGTTTTTCGGAGCTTCAATCGCCGCCGGATTAATATTTACTTCGGCGCGTAAGGTTTTTCTCGATAAATATTTATATATTGCCGGTCTGCTCTCTCTCCTGATTTTTCTGCCGAATATCATTTGGGAATATCAAAACGATTGGGCGACGCTCGAGCTTCTGCAAAATGTCCAAAAGACCGGCAAAAATGTTGAATTTTCAACGCCGAAGTTTCTTTTGCAGCAAATTTTAATGCTGTCGCCGATTTCTTTCCCAATTTGGATTGCCGGATTGTGGTTTCTGCTGTTCGATAAAGATGCGGGAAAATTCCGCTTTCTGGGAATCGCTTATATTGTTTTTCTCCTTTTGATGATTTTTCTCAAAGCAAAAGACTATTACGCAGCGCCGATTTACCCGATGCTCTTTGCGGCGGGCGCAGTTTGGTGGGAAGACATTATTCGAGCGCGCGCGCTCCCATTCCTAAAATACGCCTTGCCGCTTTTAATCCTGATAACGGGATTTTTTTTGATGCCGATGGTTCTTCCCGTTCTGCCGATTGAAACTTATATCGCTTATCAGGAAAAATTAGGGCTGAAACCTCCGAAAGCCGAGGTTTCGCACGAAGGCGTTTTGCCTCAACTTTACGGCGATCAGTTCGGCTGGCGGGAAATGGTGGAGAAAGTTTCCGATGTTTACCACGGGTTGCCGCCGGAAGAACGCGCAAAAGTCGGAATTTTCGCCAGCAATTACGGCGAAGCCGGGGCGATTGATTTCTTCGGCACGGAATACGGCTTGCCGAAAGCCGTCAGCCCGCATCAGAGTTATTATCTCTGGGGACCGCGCGAATATACAGGAGAATTGTTGATTGTCCTCGGCAGCGACCGCGAAGGAATCGAACGCGGCTGCGAAAAGTTTGAAGAAAAAGCGACGGTCGGTCATCCGCTGGCAATGCGGGAAGAAAATTTCACCATTTATCTTTGTCAAACCAAAAAGCCTTTGCCGGAAATATGGTCGAGTTTAAAAATTTGGAACTGAGAATTCAAATTAAATAGTTTTCGTGAATTGTCGCCGAAGGACGAGCAGCGGAATGCCGCCGAAAACGATACACGGGATGTTCACGATTAAAATATTGAAATACGCTTTCACGAAGAGGCAAAAGAGCGTGTCGAGTGAGAACCAAATTAAAATCGTCGTAACTACGGCGCGATAAGCCCATCGCTCGCGTTTCGGAAAAGCATTTTTGACGACGAGAAAGACAAGCGCAAAATAGCCGGCGGTCGTCGCCCCGAAGGGAATCAGCACGAAGGCGAACGTTTTCCTCGCCTCCTCCGTCAATTCGTCTGCGCCGAAAAGGGAACGCGCCATCCAATAATCATAAAAGCCGAACGGGTCGAAGCTGCCGATAATCATCCATGAAACGGACTGCAAGGCGAACATCGCGCAGATGACCAGCAAAAAGCGTTGCCAGAAAAGAAATTTTCTTTCACTCATAAAAAATTAGTCAAAAAGAATCGTTGATAATAAATCAGGGGCGATTTGGATTTCCGCCGCGCGAAACCAATCCGGCATTGAAAGAAGCTTCTCCCGATTGATAATTGCGCCGCCTTTGACGCAGACAATCTCGCCTTTTTTTAATCGCTTCGGCGGCAAAAAGACCTTTGTTGTGAATCGGGCTTTCTTTGACAATGGTTTTCGGCGAAAGATAAGTTAAATTTTGCATAAAGGTTTCCGGGCGGCGATGCACCAAACGCAGATTTCTTAAACGCTCAGGCTTGTTAAATAAAACGGAGAATAATATAAAAATGTTCATTCTCCGTTTTATTTATACGAAAAAATCACCTTTGGCGTTTGAAGATGTAGCGGCGCGCGCTCGAACGCCTGTTGGCAATATCGAAATCCGCGCCGCTAAATAAAGCGGCGTTTCCTGTCTTCTCATTTCCAGAAGAGCGATGGTTTGCCGAAAATAATCTTCGCCCAGTTTTTCAGGCAGCCAGTCGGGGGCTGCGTTATCGCTGAACTTAATCATCGCCCGCGTCATCTGTTCGAGGCTCGCTTCCTGTTTTTGATTTGCGGCGAATCCTTAAGCGTCATGCTGGATTCCAATCTCTGCGCCGAGCGCCGCCAACGCCGCCTGAACTTTCCGGATTTTATGCGGCGTCGTCGGCGGCGTCGAAACTCGAAGCTGATATTGCTGATTCACGAAATCCGACAACTCGGATAAAGTTAAATCGTTTTGACGACGCAGTTCCGATTCGATAAAACGACACATTTCGGTCGTTGAAACCGGTTTCAAATTCGCTTCTCGCCGACACGCTTCCAGCGATTCGCCGTTTCGCTCAAGACGCGGCAGTTTGACGACAAAAAACAGCGAGACGCGAAAGCGGGCGGCTAACTCACGTTGAGTAATCCCGCCCGCCTTGTAAGTTTCGACAATCTTTTCTCGTAAATCCAAAGAATAAGCTTTCGTTCTTTAATTCCACACTCGTATTTCATTCGTCTGAAATTCGCTCTAAGCCGCTAAAGAAAAGAAAGCGTAATAAATTCCTGCAATGAAATTGCATAGCTTCTGCCAGAGTTCCGGAAAAGTGAAAAAGCGGAAAAGCGGAAAAGCGGCTGATTATTTTCAATCCGCTTTTTCACTGTTCCAGAACGCTAGTAGAAGCTATGCGCTTTCAGCGCAAGACTTCAGTTTGCTTCCGCAAAAATCTGTGTGAAAATTGCGGCAGATGAAAGATAACCGACGCGGTCATCATA
>JALZHR010000234.1 GCA_030860665.1 Acidobacteriota bacterium | reverse complement strand
CCCGAAATCCAGGCGATTATCTGCGCCTCGGACGGCAAAATGTGGATGACCAGCAATCACGGCTTGATTGTCTTTGACGGAAAAAGGTTTCAGCAGTACACCAGCCGTCAGGGTCTGGCTTCAAATATGATTGGAGACGTCGTCGAAGACAACGAAGGGCATATCTGGCTGACGACTTACGGCGGCTTGCATCGCATAAATCCGAAGGGATTGACCACGTATGACGAATCGGACGGGCTGGAAAACGAGAGAATTCATTCCATCTACGAAGACCGCGACGGCGAGCTTTTCATCGTTTCGGGAAATTTTAACATCAGTCGTCTCCAGCCGGACGGCACGTTCAAAATGGTGCGCCCGCAATTGCCCGCCGGTTCGATGTGGACGTGGATGTCGAACCTCGCTTTTCTCGACAGCCGCGGCGACTGGTGGCTGAACACGCAAAACACCGTCTTTCGCTATGCGGGCGCAAGCCGTCTCGAAGATTTAAACAACAAGCCGCCGACGGCTGTTTACAACAAAGCGAACGGCTTGCTGAGCGACAACAATATGCGCGTTTTTGAAGATTCCAAAGGCGATATGTGGTTCAGCACGTGGGTAACTTCAAATCCGCAGGGCTTGACACGCTGGCGGCGCGAGACGGGCGAGTTCGAGAGGTTTACCAGAGAGAACGGTTTGCCCGAACCGTCGTCCGCCTCGGGTTTTGCCGAGGACGGCGCGGGCAATTTATGGTTCGGCTTTACGGACGGCGGCGGAATCGCGCGTTTCCGCGACGGGCGATTTACGGTTTTAAACGAGCCGAACGCTCCGAAAGCCGGAGTCACGAATATTTTTCGCGACCGCGCCGGGCGAATCTGGATTGCCACCAGCCGCGAAGGCTTGATTCGCGTCGACGCGCCGGAAAGCGAGCATCCGGTTTTCCGGCGCTACACCATCAACGACGGTCTGACAAGCAATAACGCGCGCTGTATAACCGAGGATTTATACGGCAACATTTACGTCGGAACGGTGCGCGGCGTCAACCGGCTGTCGCCCGAAACCGGGCGCATCAAGTATTACGGCACGTCGGACGGCTTGGCTTCGGATTTTATCAATACGGCGTATCGCGACCGTCACGGCGCGATTTGGTTCGGCACGTTTAACGGTTTGTCAAAGCTCGTTCCCGAACCGGACGCCGCCGCTGCCGCGCCGCCGCCGCCGGTTTTAATCAGCGGCTTGCGCATCGCGGGCGAAGATTATTCGGTCTCGCCGCTCGGTCAGCGCGAAGTTTTCGTGCCCGAGCAGAGCGCCGACCGCAACAATTTGCAGATAGAATTTCTGAGCATCACGACCGGCGGAGCGGCTTCGACACGCTATCAATACAAGCTCGAAGGCGTCGATGCGGACTGGAGCGAGCCGACCGCCGAGCGTTCCCTGACGTTCGCCAATCTCTCGCCCGGCGCGTATCGTTTTCTCGCCCGCGCCGTCAACGCCGACAACGCGGTGAGCGAACCGGCGCGCGTTTCCTTCACCATTCTGCGTCCCGTCTGGCAGCGCTGGTGGTTTCTGCTCGGCGCGGCTCTCGCCGTTTCTTTTCTGGTTTACGCACTTTACCGCTATCGCATCGCGCACGTTATCAAGCTCGAAAGAGTCAGAACCAGGATTGCGACCGACCTGCACGACGACATCGGCTCGTCGCTTTCCAAAATCGCCATTTTATCCGAAGTCGCGCGGCAGCGAAACGGATTCGGCGCGGGCGGGAAGGACGACAAAAACGAGCCGCTGGAAATCATCGCCAACACCTCGCGCGAGATGGTCGATTCGATGTCGGACATCGTCTGGGCGATAAACCCGGAGCGCGACCGGCTTTCGGATTTGATTCAGCGAATGCGCCATTTCGCCGAGGAATTGCTCGACGCGCAGGACATCGGCTATCAATTCCGCGTGCCGGAAAACCTGAAAGACATCGCGCTCGGCGCTGACCAGCGGCGCGAGATTTATCTGATTTTTAAAGAATCGGTCAATAATCTGGCGAAACATTCCGGCGCGAGCGAAGCGGAAATCAGTGTTCGGCTGGAAAATGAAAATCTGGTAATCGAAGTCAGAGACGACGGGCGCGGCTTCGATGTTCTGGAAAAATCGAACGGCTCGAACGGCAACGGCTTCGGCGGAAACGGCTTGAGAAATATGAAAAGGCGCGCCGAAAAATGCGGCGGCGAGTTCGGCGTAAATTCCCAAATCGGCGGCGGAACGAGCGTTATTCTGAAAATTCCGGTCGGAAAAAATTATTTTCCTCTCTGAAAAAGCACGCGCCTACGCATTTATGTGGTGAAAAAACCTTTCGGAAAAGTTATGTTGCTATTGTAAAAAATTAAGAATATGCAGCAAACGACAATAGAACAAAGAAAAATGACCGAAACGACAGCCGAACCGAAAAAAACAATCAACGTCGTGATAATCGAAGACGAGCGCGACATCCGCGAAGGCTTGGGAATGCTCATCAACTACACGGACGGTTTCCAGTGCAGCGGAAAATACGGCTCGGTCGAGGAAGCCTTAGCCGCCGTTCGCCGCCGCGCGCCGGACATCGTTTTGTCGGACATCGGCTTGCCGGGAATGGACGGCATCGAGGGCGTCAAGCGCATCAAGGAAATGTATCCGCAGATGACGATTCTGATGCTCTCGGTTTACGAGGACAACGAGCGGATTTTCGAGGCTTTATGCGCGGGCGCGAGCGGTTATCTTTTGAAAAAAACGCCGCCCGCGAAAATCGTCGAATCCCTGCGCGAAGCCGTCTCGGGCGGCGCGCCGATGTCGCCGGAAGTCGCCCGCAAGGTGATTACGCTTTTCCGCGATTTCAGCCCGCCGCCGAAAGTCGATTACGATTTGTCGCCGCACGAGATTCGCCTTTTAAAGCTGCTGGTCGAAGGTCACAGCTACAAGACCGCCGCCGCGCGTCTGAACGTGACGACCAACACGATTTCCTTTCATCTGAAAAACATCTACGAAAAGCTTCAGGTTCATTCAAAATCCGAAGCCGTCGCCAAAGCTTTGCAGCACCGGCTTATTAAATAATTTACCGGCAGGCTGATATATATGACGAGGCGGAAAAGCAAATCGACCTTCAAATTAATAATCTCGGAAATTACGGCGCTCGCTATAAACGTCATCCCGCTGGCGTTGTGGTTTTTTGAAGATTACCCGGTCGAAACCATCGTCATTCTCTATGCGCTGGAAAGCGTTCTGGCGATGCTTTTTGCCGTTTTATGCGTGCTTTTCCTCGCGCCGTCGGAGCAGCGCGATGAGAAGATATGCAAAACCCGCTTCAAAAAGAAAGTAATCGGGGATTTTCTGTGGATGTTCGGGTTCGGAACGGCGCTTGTTTTATTTTTTCCGACGACCGTTATTTTTCTGGTCAAACACGGCGAAAACGTCACGCTTCCGGCGGTTATTTTCGGTTTGAAACTGGTGCTGGCTTTTCAATTATTTGAATTTTTTTCAAATCTTTATCTGCTGCGCCCGCTCTCGCTCAAACAAAGCGAGTTTTTGCTGGCTTCAAGTTTCGGCGGAATCGCCGTGATGCTCGTTTCGGTTTTTCTCGGTTTTATCGCCGCCGCTTTCGGGATGGTTTTTCTGCCTTTCATCGTTTTAAAAACAATCGTCGACATCGGGCAGCCCGTCCAATATTTTCTGGGACAAACGCCGTCGCCGACCGAGCCGGTTTTCGATTATATGACGGAAAAGGCAAGGTGAAGCATTAAGCAAATAAAGGCAGAAGCCCGACGCGCGGGCTTCCGCCTCGTTGGCTTTGCGCCAAAAGCGCTTAAGATTTCAGACTTTTGGTGCAAAGCTATGTTTCTTTATTTTTTTGCCAAGCCGGTTTACGCTACGCAGATGTTCGGGACGGCGATTTTCTCGAACAGGTGCGGCGAGCCGACGGCGCTCGGCGGGTAATTCTTAAGCGCTTCGAGAAACTCCGGCTGGCTCAGCGCCTGGCGAAACAGGGAGACCGATTCCCAGACGGCGTAATTAACGAACACGCAGCTTCCGCCGATGCCTCTGTGCAGCTG
>JALZHR010000218.1 GCA_030860665.1 Acidobacteriota bacterium | reverse complement strand
CTCTGCGGTGAAAAAAAGTTATGAACGAAGCTAAAGCGTTATTCGACGCGGGAAATCTGGGCGGCGCGATTGAAGCCGCGATAAGCGCGGTCAAGGCGAAGCCGACCGACATACAGGCGCGCACGTTTTTATTCGAGCTTTCGCTTTTTTCCGGCGATTGGGACCGCGCCGCGCGCCAGCTCGACGCCATCGGTCACCAGAGCACGGAAGCGATGATTGGCGCGAAGATTTACCAGCAGTGCATCGAAGCCGAGCGCAAGCGCGCCCGCTATTTTTCCGAAAGCCTGAAACCGGAATTTCTTTCGACGCCGCCCGATTACGTTTACGGCTTGCTGACGGCGAACAACCGCCTGCGCGAAGGAAAAGCGGCGGAAGCGCGCGAGATTCTGGACACGGTCGAGGAAGAGCGACCGGCGTTTGCCTGCCGCATCAACGGCGAGGAAAAAGGCGATTTTCGCGATTACAACGATTTAACCTCGTCGGTTCTGGAAGTGATTATCAAGGATTCCTACGTCTGGGTTCCGTTCGAGGAAATCGTGAAAATAGACTTCGAGCCGCGAAAAACGCTGCGCGATATTTTTTGGCGAGAGGCGCAGCTGGAAACCTTAAACGGAACGAACGGGACGGTTTTTGTCCCGGCGATGTATGTCGATAGCTGGAAACACGACAGCGACGAAGTCAGGCTCGGCAGACTGACCGACTGGCGCGACGCGGGCGAGGATTTATACGTCGGCGCGGGTCAGAAGATTTTCTGGATTGACGGCGAAGACCGAGCGATTCTGGAATTGGAAAAAATCGAGTTTGAAATCGAGGAATTGGCGGAAACCGCATAGCGTTTTCAGCGAATCGGAAATTATTTTTTAAATTGAGAGCAGATAGATAGAAGGAGAATTTCCCATCAATGGCAAGCGTCGAATCACGCGCACCGGTTATAGACATTGAAGCGCTGCTTCAGCCGATTTCGGCGGACAAGCCCGCGGGCGAAAGCCAGCAGTATTCCGGGCTTTACGACGAAATCCGCGAAGCCCGCCGCTCCGACGACTTGCTGGCGCAGGGTCAATGGCAGTTCGAGCCGAAGCTGGCGGATTATCGCAAAGTAATCAGCCTCGCCGTTCCGGCACTGACTTCAGAGACGAAAGATTTGCAAATCTCCGCCTGGCTGGCTGAGGCTTTGACGAAAGAGCACGGTTTTGTCGGCTTGCGCGACAGCTTGACGCTCGTGCGCCGCTTGCAGGAAGATTTCTGGGACACGCTGCACCCGGAAATCGACGAAGGCGATATGGAAGGGCGCGCCAACGCCATCGAATGGATGGAATCGCAAACCGCGATTGCCGTCAGAACGCTGCCGATTACCGGCGGCGAGGGCTTTACTTACGTGAACTGGGAAGAATCCCGAAACTTCGATATTCCGGAAAATATCGACGCGCTCGAATATCACCTGCAGGAAAAGATGAAAGCCCTGAAAGCGCAGGCTATCGAGGAAAAACGCAAAACCGGCGATATGTGGCGCGCGGCGAAAGCACAGACCAACCGCGCTTTCTGCGAAGAATTGAGCCTCGTGCTCGAAGAATGCCGGACCGAATGCGAGGCGCTCGACCGCACGATTGAGGAAAGATTCGACCGCAACCAGATGCCCGGCTTGCGAAATCTGAAAAAATCGCTCGAAGATGTCGGCGATGTCGTCAAAACGCTGCTCGAAGAAAAACGCCGCGAAGAGCCGGACGCCGAAGAACCGGCGGCGGAAGAAACGTTTGAAACAATCGAGGGCGAAAACGGCGCGGCGGTGCAGGTCAGAACCGTCGCCGTTCCGATGGGCGCTATCACGAGTCGCGAGGACGCGCTGAAACGCCTGTCTGACGTCTG
Source organism: Acidobacteriota bacterium (assembly GCA_030860665.1). Classification (GTDB taxonomy): domain Bacteria; phylum Acidobacteriota; class Blastocatellia; order Pyrinomonadales; family Pyrinomonadaceae; genus JALZHR01. The sequence continues at coordinate 4,807 of JALZHR010000218.1, read as the reverse complement.
CGAATATTTCCAGAAAAACGAGCCGCACAGCCCGGTTTCGTATCTTATCCAGCGCGCCGTCAAATGGGGCAAAATGCCGCTGGAAAACTGGCTGCAGGACGTTATCAAGGACGAAACGGTCATCTACCAGATTCGTCAAACGCTCGGATTTAACACGAAAGACCCGGATTCGACCGAATCCCAACAGTAGTAGTAGTGAATAGATTGGTGAACAGGTAAGTATAAATTTTAATTTAATAAAAGAGTCAGTGAAAAACGAAAGGAGCAAGAAAAGCGATGCCTAGTAAAGAAAGTCTGCAACACAAGCTCGAGCGGGTCAGACCGCCTCGTGTCAATATCACCTACGACGTGGAAATCGGCGGGGCGATTCAACTTAAGGAACTGCCGTTCGTCATCGGCGTAATGGGCGATTTTGTCGGAAAACCGGAAGAACCGCTCCCGGCTTTGAAACAGCGCAAATTCGTCGAAATCGACCCGGACAATTTCAACCAGGTGATGGCGGGAATGAAGCCGCGCCTCACATTTTCGGTTGACAACAAGCTGCAAAACGACGGCAGCAAGCTCGGCGTTGAACTCAAATTCAACAGCATCGAGGATTTTGAGCCGGACAGCGTCGTCCAGCAGGTCGAACCGCTTCGCAAACTGGTCGAAGCGCGCCAGAAGCTCGCCGATTTGCGTTCCAAGATGGACGGCAACGAAAAATTGGAAAGCATTCTCGAGGACGTTATCAGCAACGCCGACAAGCAGAAGCAATTGAGCGACGCGCTCGGCGGCGGAGCAAAGGAGGAATAAGACAATGGCTGAGAAATCACTACAGCAGGAAACCGCCGCCGTCGGAACGGTCGACGCGCCGCAGGAAGTTAATCTGCTCGACCAGATTCTGACCGAAGGCAGAATGGCGCGCGACGAATTTCAGAAGGAACAGGCGAAGGATATGATTGCCGAGTTCGTCAACCAGGTGATGTCGGGCGAGCTGACGATGTCCAAGAATATGGACGTAGCGATTAATGCCCGCATCGCGGAAATCGACCGCCTGATTTCGGCGCAGATGAACGAAATTATGCACCACGAGGAATTTCAGAAACTCGAAGGCTCGTGGCGCGGTCTGCATTATCTGCTCAAAAATTCGCTGACCGGCACGCAGCTCAAAATCCGCGTGATGTCGGTGACGAAAAAAGAGCTTTTGAAAGATTTCGAGCGCGCGCTGGAATTCGACCAGTCGAGCCTGTTCAAGAAAATCTACGAGGAAGAATACGGCACGTTCGGCGGCGCTCCGTTCGGCGCGCTGATAGGCGATTACGAGTTCGGCAATCACCCGCAGGATATGGCTCTGCTCGACAAATTGTCGCAGGTCGCCGCCGCCGCTCACGCGCCTTTCCTGAGCGCCGCTTCGCCGGAAATGTTCGGCTGGGAAACGTTCGGCGAAATGAGCGACGTGCGCGACATCTCGAAGATTTTCGACCGCACCGAATATATGAAATGGCGCAGCTTCCGCGAATCCGAAGATTCGCGCTACGTCGGCTTGACCCTGCCGCACGTTTTGATGCGCGAGCCTTACGGCGCGGCGACCAAGCCGACCGAATCTTTCCGTTTTGAAGAAGACGTAGACGGCAAAGACCACAAGAAATACCTGTGGGGCAACGCCGCCTACGCGCTCGGCACGCGCCTGACCGAAGCCTTTTCGATGCACGGCTGGTGCGTCGCGATTCGCGGCGTCGAGGGCGGCGGACTGGTGCAGGATTTGCCGACGCACACCTTTGAGACCGACGAGGGCGAAATCGCCGCGAAATGCCCGACCGAAGTGGCGATTACCGACCGCCGCGAGAAGGAATTTTCCGACAACGGCTTTATCCCGCTCGTCCACTGCAAGGGAACGGATTACGCCGCGTTTTTCGCCACGCAGTCGGCAAACAAGCCGAAGAAATTCGACACCGACGCGGCAAACGCCAATGCGCGCCTGTCGTCGCAATTGCAGTATATCTTCGCCGTTTCGCGCTTCGCGCACTATCTGAAATCGATGATGCGCGATAAAATCGGCAGCTTTATGTCGCGCAAGGAAGCGGAAATCTTTCTGAATCGCTGGATTAGCAAATACGTTTTGGAAAACGACGTCGCGCCGACCGAGCAGAAGGCAAAATATCCTCTGCGCGAAGCGCGCGTGGACGTGGCGGAAGTTCCGGGCAAGCCGGGCGCTTATCGCGCGGTCGCTTTCCTGCGCCCGCACTTCCAGCTCGACGAGCTTTCGGTCTCGCTGCGCCTGGTCGCGGAGCTGCCGAAACCGGCGAAGTAAAAAGGCATTTAAGTTCGCAAAAAATTCTTTGCGGAAGACTTTAAATTTCGGCAAAACCAGGCTTTCGCACCGTCTATAAAAAGTAGCGAGAAAGCATAACTCGTTTTAATTATTTATTAAGGAGCGAAAGTCTGGAATTATAGCCAGCTTATTAAAGGAGCAAAACAAAAATGGCACAATCTGATTTTTATTTAAAAATTGACGGTATCGAAGGTGAATCCGAAGCGGTAGGTTTTGAAAAACAAATTCAGGTCGAATCGTGGTCGTTCGGCGCGACCAACTCCGGCTCGGCGGGCTTGGGAACGGGTCTCGGCAGCGGCAAGGTCAGCATGCAGGATTTTCATTTCGTGATGCAGAACGGAAAGGCGAGCGCGCAGATTATGCTCGCAGTCTGCAAGGGCAATCACATCCCGAAAGCGGTTTTAAGCTGCCGCAAAACCGGCGGCGACGGGACGCCCTACACGTATTATACATACACGTTCGACAATCTCGTTCTGTCGTCCTACCAGTCCGGCGCGAGCCAGACTCTGCCGATGGAGCAGGTTTCGTTCAACTTTACGAAAATCACGCTCGAATATTTCCAGCAGAAACCGGACGGTACGGTCGCTTTGACCAACACCATCTCTTACGATACGAAGAGAGTCGAAGGCGCAGGAGCCTAATTTCTCTCCGGTCGGTTAAAGGAAGTTGTCTGCCGCCTGACTGCCCGCTCGCGCTGCCGCCGCAGCAACAGCAGGAGCGGAAGCGGCAGACAACCGCTTAGAAAATATATTTTTCAATCAGAAGAACGCCGTCTGCCGTGCAAACGGTGTGTTTTTTTTCTTGGCTCAGAGTGATAATGGCACGAACCGATTCGGAAATTCGCGTTACGCCGTCGGTGCTCGACCGCCTGCTGGACTTTGAACCGAAATCACAGCAGGAAGCGCCGAAATCGCGGTCGCGCAACCTGCGCGAGCTGAAACAGGCGGTGCGCCGCGATTTGGAGTGGCTTCTGAACACGCGGTGCTTTCCCGAAGGCATCGACGAAAATCTGGAAGAGGTTTTCAAATCGGTCGTCGTTTACGGTTTGCCGGACATAACCGGCGTCAGCGCCAAAAATCATCTGGAGCAGAAACGCCTGACGCGCGCGCTGGAAACGGCGGTCAAAATTTTTGAATCGAGACTGATTGATTTAAAGGTCACGCTCGAACCGGTCGGCAGTTCCGACAAGTCGCTTCGATTCCGCATCGAAGCGCGCCTGGACATCGAGCCGACGCCCGAGCCGATTGCCTTCGACACGATTTTGCAGCTCGACAGCGGAGACTTCGAGGTCAGCGAGAAATAATAAATTACTTAAATGCGCGACGAACTTTTAGGATATTACGAACGCGAGTTGATTTTTCTCCGGCGAATGGGCGCGGAATTTGCGCGCAAATACCCGAAAATCGCCGCGCGCCTGCTGCTGGACGAGGAAAAGGCGGAAGACCCGCACGTCGAGCGAATGATTGAAGCGTTCGCCTTTCTGACCGGGCGCATCAATCTGAAGCTCGACGACGAGCTTCCCGAAATCACCGAATCTTTTCTCAACGTCCTGTATCCGCATTATTTAGCGCCCGTGCCGTCGATGGCGGTCGCGCAGTTTATTTACGGCACGCCGAACGATAAATTGACGGCGGTGCAGAAAATCAATCGCGGCGCAAAGCTCTATTCGCGCCCCGTGGACGGAACGCCGTGCCGTTTTCAGACGGCTTACGACGTTCAGCTTCTGCCGCTGGAAATAACCAGCGCCGCGCTGGAATCGACCGCGCCGCCCGACACGCGCGGGCGAATGGCTGATGCGTATATTCGCCTGAGTATGCGCTGTTACGGCGACGCCAATCTGTCGGAGATGAAAGTCGGCGAGACGGGCGAGCCGCCCGAATTCCTGCGCTTTTATCTGAACGACGCGCCGCAGCTCGTCTTTCCGCTTTACGAGCTGATTTTCAACCACGCTTCGGCGGTCGAGTTTCGCCCGAAAGACGCGCCGCTCGGCAATAAAACGATGATGACGCTGACCAACGTTCAGCTTCAACTGCCGGACCCGGTCGTTTTGCCCGCAAGCGACGCGCTGCGGCAGGTCGGATTCGGCGAAGCCGAAGGAATTTTGCCGCACACGAAACGCTCGTTTGCCGGTTATCGCTTATTGACCGAATATTTCGCGTTTCCCCAGAAATTTCTGTTCTTCGACATTTACGGCATCGACCGGGCTATCGCCAAAAAATTCGGCAGTCATTTCGATATTCTGATTCATTTGAAAGACATCGCGCCGCCGCCCGGAACGGTGACGGCTGAGACTTTCGCGCTCGGCGCGACGCCGATTATCAATCTTTTCCAGCAGACGACCGACCCGCTTTACCTGTCGCAGCAGAAATACGAATATCACATCATCGCCGACGTGCATCACCAGGCGACGACCGAGATTTATTCGATTGACGAGGTTTTCGCGACCGACCCGCGCACGAACACGACGCGCGTTTTCTCGCCGTTTTATTCGGTCAA
>JALZHR010000206.1 GCA_030860665.1 Acidobacteriota bacterium | reverse complement strand
TTCGTCTTCGATTTCCTCGCCGCGAATTTCGCGAATCGTGCGTTCCAGCATTTTCACGTATAAATCGAAGCCGAGCGTATCGAGGTGACCGGATTGATGACCGCCGAGAATGTTTCCCGCGCCGCGCAGCTCCAAATCCAGAGCCGCGATGCGAAAGCCCGCGCCCAAATCGGAAAATTCGCGAATCGCCGAAAGACGGCGGCGCGCAATCGGCGTCAGCTCCAGCTCCGACGGAATCAGAAGATAGGCGTAGGCGCGGCGATTTGAGCGACCGACGCGACCGCGCAATTGATAAAGCTGCGACAAACCGTAATTGTCGGCGCGATTGATGATAATCGTGTTCGCGCGCGGAATGTCGATGCCGTTTTCGATAATCGTCGTGGCGACCAGCACGTCGTATTTGTAACCGACGAAATCCAGCACGGCGTTTTCCATTTCCTTTTCGCCCATCTGCCCGTGCGCGACGACGATGCGGGCGTTCGGCACGATTTTTTTGATGTGCGCGGCGATCGTCTCAATCGTTTCGACGCGGTTGTGAACGAAGAAAACCTGACCGCCGCGCGCCATTTCCAGCTCGATTGCCGATTTGATGACGCTTTCCGAAAACTGCACGACCTGCGTGTTAATCGCCAGACGGTCGCGCGGCGGCGTTTCGATGACCGACATATCGCGCATTCCGAGCAGCGACATATTCAAAGTGCGCGGAATCGGCGTCGCCGATAAAGTCAGAACGTCGACCTTCTTTTTCAGCTGTTTTAATTTTTCCTTGTGCCCGACGCCGAAACGCTGTTCTTCGTCAACCACGACCAAGCCTAATTTCGGCAGTTTTACGTCGGTCGACAAAATCCGGTGCGTGCCGATTAAAATATCCAGCTCGCCTTTTTCGGCTTTTTCGACCACGGCTTTCTGCTCTTTCGGCGAGCGAAAGCGCGACAACAGCTCGATGGAAACGGGAAAAGCGGCAAAGCGTTTTTTGAAAGTCTCAAAATGCTGGTAAGCCAGAACGGTTGTCGGCGCAAGCACGGCGACCTGTTTGGAATCCATCACGGCTTTAAACGCGGCGCGCATCGCCACCTCCGTTTTGCCGTAGCCGACGTCACCGACGACCAGCCTGTCCATCGGCGTCAGGCTTTCCATATCGCCTTTGACGGCTTCAATCGTCGTCGCCTGGTCGGGCGTCAACTCGAACGGGAAAGCGTCTTCAAATTCTTCCTGCCACGGCGAGTCGGCGGAAAAGGCAAAGCCCTGCACGAGCTTTCTTTCGGCGTAAAGCCGCAAAAGCTCGTCCGCCATATCGCGCATCGCGCGTTTGGCTTTCGCTTTCGTTTTCTGCCAGCCGATGCCGCCCAGACGGTCTAAGGTCGGCTGCGTCGCCTCGCCCGAAGAGTAGCGCGAAACCAAATCCAGCCGCTCGACCGGCACGAACAATTTGGCGTTGTCGGCGTAAATCAAAAGCATAAACTCGCGCGAAACGCCTTCGGTCGTAATCGTCTGCAAGCCCTCGAAACGCCCGATGCCGTGGTCGACGTGAACGACGTAATCGCCCGGCTTCAAATCGCGAAAGTCGGAGATGAACGCGCCGAGCTTCGATTTTTGATTTCGGCTCTGGATGCCGGACTTTCGAGTCTGGACTTCGCGCTGCGAGGTTTCGCCGAAAATATCGGTTTCGGTCTGGACGACTAAACCGAGAGACGGAATTTCAAAACCGCTCGACAAATCGCCGACCAGCAGCGAGCTGCCCGGCAGATGCGCGTCGTACTCGCGCATGATTTCGGTCAACCGCTCTGCCAGTCCGTGCGACTGCAAAACTATAATTTGCCCGTTGTTCGTTGTTCGTCGTTCGTTGCTAAAACTCTGCGTCTCCGCGTCTCTGCGGTTTATTTCGCTCGCAAAATCTCGGACGTTGCCGTGAAACTTGCGCGTCGAGCGCGACTGAATCTCGAATTCGGCAGGTTTCTCGGCGGTCGAGAAAAGAAAAAGCGGTTTCTGTTCTTCCGTTTTCGGTCTAAGAGTGCCGATAGTTTCAAATTCAGGTCTCGAATCCGAAAATTGAAACTGCTCGTCGGTTTCGGCGGCGGAAAGCCCGAGCGCGCGCAGTTCGAGACGCTGGTTACGGCTCAAGCCGTCGCGCAATTGCTCTACGCTCAAAAACAATTCTTCCGGCGCGAGCGCGATGTCGTCAGCCGCCTGCGTTTCGGCGTAGCGCGTCGCCAGATTTTCGTAAAAGCCCGCCAGCGTCTGCTCGATAACCGTCGGCTCGTCAACCACGAAAATCGCGTCCGGCAGATACTCGAACAAATTCGATTTTCGCGGATTTATCAGCGCAATCAGAAATTCCCAACCGGAAAACGTCTCGCCCTCGTCGGCGAAATCCGTGCGGTCTTTCAGGTTTCGCTGAAATCTTTCGTCCGCAAAGCGGTCGCGCGCGAAAAACGCCCAGTCTTTAAAATCCTTTTCGTTGACGCAAAATTCGCGCATCGGCGCGAGGCGCACCTCGCGGATTTGGTTAACGGAAAGCTGCGTTTCCGGGTCGAATTCGCGAATCGAATCGACCGTGTCGCCGAAAAACTCGATGCGCACCGGGTTTTCCGCATCCGGTGACCAGACGTCGATGATGCCGCCGCGCATCGAAAACTGCCCGTAGTTGTAAATCGGCTCTTCGCGCACGTAGCCGCAGCCGGTCAGGCTCTGAATCAATCGTTCGGGCGGGAAATCTTCGTCGCGTCTTAAAAAAGCCCCGTAATTTTTTATTTCCTGCGGCGCAACGGTCTTCGTTATCAGCGCCTTAGCCGAAGTCAAAACGAACTGAGCTTTTTCGTGCGTCAGTTTCCAGAGCGTCAGGGCGCGCTCTTCCTGCGTTTCGGCGTGCGGCGAGATGCCGGAATAAACGTCCGTCTCGAATGAAGGCAGGCTCAAAAGTCCATAGTCGAGAGTCGAGAGT
>JALZHR010000480.1 GCA_030860665.1 Acidobacteriota bacterium | reverse complement strand
TTCATATTCGACATATTGGAATTTGAGTTCACCGGCATCGAATTATGATTCATCGCGCTCATGTTCATCGATGAATTGGAATTCGTCGCCGGCGCGGCGTGATTCATACCGTTGTGATTCCCCGCTTGACCGCAAGCGGCAACAAAAAGGGCGAGCGCGAGAGTTAACATTAATCCTAAAAAAATTCTACTTTTCATTTTTCCAGACCTTCCTTCTCTATTTGAAATATTTACTGCACTAAAATTTTGCCCTTCATCATATCCATCCCGCAGGCGAAACTGATTTCTCCGGCTTCGGTCGACGCGATTTCGACCAGAACGGTTTCGCCGACGGGAAGTTTTCGCGTCAGATTTAATTTCTGAAAAACGACTTCGCCGCCGCAGTTACCGGCGTCCGCGCGGTAAAAGGCGAGCTTGACCGTTTCGCCTTTTTTCACCGGAATCGTCGACGGCTCGAAGCCTTCATTTGAAACGGCTACTTTTATCGCGCCTGCCGGGACGTTCGCCGCTTTGACTTCCGCTTTTTGCTCTCCGCCGCCAGCGCCGGCATTCACGACGAACGGGACGGTGATTACTTTTCCGCTGCGCTGAAACTGCGCCCAGACTTTATACAAGCCGGTGCGCGGAAACGCCGTGTGCGCCGCGACTTCCGACGCGCTCGCCTTGCTCGTCACGCTCGTCGAGTGGTCATGTCCGTCGCTATCGTGAGCGTCCGATTTGCTCATCTTATCGTGTTCGCCTTTCGACATCGGGTGCGCGTGGACGAAATCCTTCATGTCTTCGCTGATAATGACAAAGTGCGCCAGCTCCCCCAGATAATTCTGCAAATCCGTGGCGGGCTTTCCGCTCGCCGCGTCAAAAGCCCGGAAATTAAGCATCAATTCTTTTCCGGCTTTGATTTCGGCGTCCGGTCTCATCACGACTTTTAACCCTTCGACCGTTTTTTCAAAATTCGTGTCGGCTACGAGAGGCGCTTTAGCCCGCTCGGCTCCCGTCGCCTTCAGGTCAATCTGCTCGACGACCTGCGCTCCTTCCGGCGGAGTAAAATCGGCGTAAATTTTATAATCGCCGCCGTTCGGAAACGTATGCTCGACGCGGTACGAGCCGTCCGCCTGCGGTTCGGGGTGGATATGGTAAAACTCCGCTAAATCCCTGGAGACGACGAGAACGTGCATCGGCTTTTCGTGAACGATTTGCAAATCTTTCACAACCTGGTTTTGTTTGTCCTTAACGGTAAAAATCAAACTTGCGGGCGTCCCGGCTTTAACTTCCGACGGCTCAGTCTTGAATTCCACGCGAAAAGCCTTGCCGGCGTCCGTCGTGACAGGAGAGCTGCCTGCTGCTGGAATATTTGCGTTATTCGCCGTTTCGGTTTGTGCTCTGTTTCCGCAAGCCGCCAATCCGATAATGCCTAAAGAGATTGCTATAATTGCTGCTAAAACTAATATTTTTTTCATTTTTCTATTTCCTTAATCACTTGTTTGCCAAGTAGTAAAAACAAAAAGTTTCGGCGTCGGTCTTGACTGGTTCGCCGCGGATGTTGTAAACCTCAATATTAAAAAATCCAATTTCTTCGAGTTGTTTAATTTGCGCGGCAACCCTAATGTAATAAATAAGCAGCGAATAGCGATGATCGCTGTCGTTTATGATTGCGTATTCGTCCGTATAAACCTCATACTGTTTCATCCGCCAATGCCTGGGCTGGAAGAAAAGGAAAGACAGCACATTTTTGACTAAAGCCGCATTTAATCGAAAATCGTTCATCCAATACGGTTTTTTAAAGTGCCGGTAATCGCGGTTGTGGCTGGAAAACATAAATGTTCCGCCCGTTTTCAGCACCCGGTAAATTTCCTTCAGAACTTTCAGCCTGTCCTCGTGCGAAACGACGTCGATGCCGTTATAAGAGAAAAGAGCAAAATCAAAGGATTCGTCCGCAAATTCTTTTAAATTTCGCGCGTCGCCCACCAAAAATTTTCCGCTCTCGTGTTTTCTTTTGACACGTTTGATAAACTCCGGCACATAATCTATGCCCGTGTAATCCGCCGCGAGCGGCAACAAATATTTTGTTGTTCTGCCGCCGCCGACTCCGATGTCCAGAATTTTTGAATTTTTAATTTTTGCAGACAATTTTTCAAACAAAACCTTTTCCGCCGGAAAAAGCTCGTTTAATCCGTCGTAGTAATCCAGGACTTTCGCCTTCGCATAAGTTTTTTGGTTTACCGAATCTAATGGCGATTGTTTGTTCATTTCATCAATGTCCTCTGACCTTTACAATTGCGCACTCAATAAATTGCAGCGGCTTTCTCGGCAATTTTGCATATTTGTTATGCGCCGGGCTGCGTCGAACGCAGTTGATAAATGCCCTCGGTCACGACCCTTTCGCCTGTCTTTAGTCCTGTTTTAATCTCGTAGTAATCCGCGCCCTCCGCCCCCAGAGCGACGGCGCGTTTTTCAAATCTCTCGCCGCCGTCGAAAACGAACACGAAGGTTTGTCCCTGTTCACTCACCACCGCCGCTTTCGGCACGGCTAAAACTTCCTGCTCGCCGGTCGTATCGACCGTCACCTCGACAAACATACCGTCGCGCAGACGCCCCAGCGGGTTTATCACCTCGTAGATAACGGGAACGGTGCGCGTCTGCTCGTTAACGGTCTGCCCGATGGAGACGAGCCTGCCGTCGCCGTCCGGCGTGCCGATGGTATAAACTTCGCCGCTTAATGCCGCGCTGGTAAAGCTCGCCCTGGTCGAATCTCTGACGATTGGCAAATCACGCTCGAAGACCTGCGCTTCAATCAGCACGGTCGAAAGATTGACGATTGACATAATCTCCGCGCCGGTTTCGATTACCTGCCCGCTCGTCGCCTTGATTTCGTTAATTGTTCCGGTCACCGGCGCGGTCAACGGAAATCTCCGGTTCGGCTGATTGACGCGCGGCGCGCGGTAAATAGCCTGCCCGGCTTGCGTCTGCCTGATTTGATTTCCCAGAAGCGAAACCTGCTGGTCGGCGGAAGCGACTTCCTGCTCGGCGACTTTGACCGCGGTCTGGGCTTCCTCGACGCGTTTTCGCGGCGCGGCGCCGACTTCCAGCAGATTCTCCGAGCGACGCAGCTCGCGCTGCGCCTGAGCTAGCCGGGTGCGCGCCTGCTGGGCTTTGGCGCGCTGGTCTGCCTGCTGCGCCTGGAGCTGCAAAACCGTGTTCCTGATTTCCAGCCGTCTCGATTCGACTTCGCGCTGCTGCGCCTCGACTTCGAGACGCTGCGATTCAAGCTCGGTCTGACCGGAAACGTCCAAAATTTGCTCGACATACCCGATTTGCTCGCCGCGCGCTACCGCAGCGCCTAAAGATAATCCCTCGCTGAGGATTATTCTGCCCGCCACCGGCGGCACGACAACCCCTCGCGCGTCGGGACGCGAGCGCACCGTCCCGGTCGTTTTTAAGCCGCTCGTAATCTTTCTGACGGCGACCGGCTCGGTTTTAATGCCGAAAAGCAGCTGCGATTCTTTCGGAACGGTCAGAGCTGTTTCGGTTGATAAGGCATTGTTCGCGGCAGCAGGCTCGGTCGTCGCGCTCGCCGGTATTGCGGCGGCGACTCGTATCTCGCGCGGCGGGAGAAAATAAGATAAAGCGACCGCGCCGAAAGCGAAAATCAAAACCGCGCCGATAATGGCGGGAGCAAATGTCCGGTAGTTAACCTTTCCTCCGCCTTTGCGGCGCGCCGCGAAGAACACTGCGCCGACCGACCCGAAGGCGAGCAGAGCCAGCAATAGAAGCGCGACCCAGAATGACGACCGGACGGGCGCGCGAGAAACAGTCACGGGAAAATCGGCGGAAAATGAACGCTTGTCCTCGGTCGTTATGTTAAAGACGATTTTGTAATCGCCCGAATCGTCAAAATCATGGGCAGTCCGGTAATTGCCGTTCGTTTCCTCAGTGACGGGCAAATTCTCCTCGACTTTTGCTCCGCCAGCTCCGGTGATGCTCGCCAAAACTGTAGCTTTTTCGACCGGCGCCGCTCCTTCACTTCCGCCAAAGCCGCCCTCGACTTTTTCGGTGATGCGCACGAGAAACTGCACGATTTCCCCGCTGCGCGCATCGCCCGGCGAACGCTTCAAAATGAGATTGAAATTTCCGCTCTCGTTTTGAATATTGCGCTCGGCGGTCACAATCGACACAGGGACGGCGGCGGCATTCGTGGTCGTTTTCGTTTTCGTCTCGCCCGAATGGTCTTCGCCCTCGTGCGCCCACGCCGAGATAAATCCCGCCAGAACGGCGAAAAGCGCGAGCAAAATGAGTCTGGATTTGTGTCTGCTGCTCATGGTCGTCAGTTACTTTACAGTTCCGTTCCGGTGTTTAGTGCGAATGCGCGGCGCCGTAAAGCGTCTGCATCGTCATCGAGTCCACGCGCACCGCCTGGGCAATCGTCTTTGCCGCCGCCTCGTCAACGCCGTTGCCGGCTTTGACATCAGCCCCGACCTGAAACTTGTCGTCGTGTCCTTTTCCGGCAAATTGCTTCAGAAACTCCGCCGGAACGCCGTCGGCGCGGACTTCCCTGATAGTCGGCATACCGTTTTTGCTTTCGTAAACAATCACGATGTCTTTTCCGGCGGCTTTCACGACGGTCGCCGCTCCGATTTGCGTGCGTTTTCCGCCGACGGTGGCGAACGCGAGATAAGAATGGTGGTCTTTATCGGTTATTTTCGCGCCCGTTTCCTTTTCGATTTCGGCTATCGAGTTTTGCGGAATATCCTTGTGCTGTTTGCTGAACTGCTGCGCGTCGGGCAGCGCCGTTTTGACCGCAGCCGGGATGTCTTCGTCCGTTTTGTGCGCGTTCGTCGTGTTTGCCGCGTTCGTCGCGTTTCCCGTGCTGCTGACCGTCGTCTGATTGGCGTTGGTCGCCCCCGCCCCTGTAGTCGTATTTGAACCGGACGAGCAGGCTGCCGCCGCCAAGCCGATAATAAAACTTAAAATTACAAATGTTATAAACGTAAATTTTTTCATTTCCTTATTCCTTTTCCTGCTGTTTTTTAGCGTCTTTGTCCGACAAAATACTTCGCTTCGGAAACTCGACTTTTTCGATATTTTTTAAAAACTCTTCGCGGTTAATCTGGTTCGGAACTAAGTTCTTATCGGGCAAAACCGAATCGTTGACAGAAGAGAGCGCAGCGGGCGGAAGGCTTGTGCCGAGCGCCGTTTCCAGCTCGGCGAGCGCGGCGTAATAATCGCGCAGCGTCTGGTTGTATCCGGTGATGTTTTCCGTCAAGCGACGCTGCTCGCTGACGACCTCGAAGATGGAGAAATCGCCGTAGCCGTAAGCCGCCTGCACGGAGCGCAAGTTTTCCTCGGCGCGCGGCAGAATCTGCGTCGAATACAAAACCAGGGACTCCGCCGCCGCGCGGTACTTGCGATAGGCAACGGCGACATCGCGCCTGATGGTCGTTTCCAGAAACTCGCGCTGGCGCGTCGCCTGAACCTGTTCGCCGGTCGCTGAGGCGATTTCTCCCTGATTGCGGTTGAATACCGGAATGTCGATTGATACGCCGAAGGTCAGCTCGCTGTCTTTGTCTATCGCCAGCCCGCCGCCGGCGCTGGCGGGCAAATCGGTGATTCCCGTCGAGCGCGAGTATTTGACCGAACCCGCAATATTCGGGACCGCATTTGCCCGCGCTAAATTAATTCGCGCCGTGCCGAGCCGCTCGCCGATGCGCGCCGCCTGCAAATCCGCCCGTTCTTTCAAGGCAAGCTCGGTCAATTCGCCGAGTCCCAGTTCGAGACGCGGCGGGCGGTCTGCCTGCGGCGCTAAACGCAGGCTTTCGGCAACGTCGGTGGCGGTCAGAGTTTTTAACTGTAAAGTTTGGGTTTCAAGCTCGCTTTTCGCCTGAATCATTTGTACTTTCAGACGGTTCAGCTCGACTTTGACGAGATTAACGTCGAGCGGGGCGACATCGCCTTCATTTAACCGCGCCTCCGTGACGCGAACGATTTCCTCGTCGGCGGCAATCAGTCTCTCTATCACGTCGAGCTGCCGGGCGGCGGCTACCGCGTTCGTATAAGCCGTGCGAATTTCCGCCGCCAGTTGCCGCTCTAAAGCCAGAACCTCGGCGCGAACCTGCTGCAATTCAAGCTCGGCGACCGCCGCGCGTTTTGAGCGTTTTCCGCCGAGTTCAAAGACCTGCGACACGCCGACCGACAAATCGCTTTCCGCCTCTCCGCCAAGGAAACGCGGAGAGCCGTATTCGGCGTCGAGCGTCGGGTTCGGTCGAAGGCGTGCCTGCTGAAGTCGTCCTTCGGCGATTGCCAGGCGCTGGCGCGCCGCCTGCAAATCCGCGCGGCGGCTGCTCCCGAGTTCAATCAACCGTTCAACCGTCAAACCGCCGGCGGTGATAAATTCCGAAGAAGCCGGCTTAACGGTCGGCGACTGCTGCACGGCGGGCGGAGTCTGAGCCGGAACCGGTTGCTGCGAAAATGCGGCAACAGCGGCGGCGATAAGCACAAAGATTACCGCCGATGCTACCGACGCCCCCTTGAACGACCTGCCCTTGCCTGAATTTTTATAATGTTGCAGCATTTTCGATTCCTGATTTATCAAGCTGAAACCGTTTCCTTTTTTACTTCGAGCAGCTTGCTTTCATTCAATTCGCCTTCAACCGTTTCGCCAGCGGCGGAACGCCAGACAAAAAAGACAAGCCCGCCGAAAAGCGCCAGAACCAGCGCGAAAACGAACGCAATCAGCCCAAAGCGCATCCAGGAAATTTCTCCTTCCGGCGCGGAAAGCGTCGGCTGCGTTTTGACTTCCACGCCGGAGAAGGTCGCGGTGTCGGTTTCACCTTTATAAGTCAATTTAGCGCGGACTAAGTATGCGCCTTCGGGCAAAGCCGGAATTTTTACAACGTAGCTTCCGACCGTATCTGTTTTTTCGATTGCGGCTTGCGTGACCGCGCCGTTTGAGGATTCGACTTCGACTGCCGGACCGACATCGCCGGCGGGCGTGTTGGTCTTAAAATCGGTCACGAATAAACGCGCCGAGGTTGCCGCGTCCGGCTCCAGCAGCGGGTGTTTGAGCATCAGCTCGAAATCGCCCAAGCGAGCCGTGTGCGAGACCATTCCTTTGCCGCTGGCGGTCGTTTTCGACTCGCCGTCGCCGTGGTCTTCGCCGCCGTGCGCTAAAGCTTCGGACGCGTTTCCAGCCCCGAGCAAAACGGAAAGCAGAATGAGCAGCGACAGCAGCTTAATAACTGCCGGTTTGCTCATTCTCCGAATTGTGAAAATGCTTTTCATAAACGCTTCTCCCGAAACACTAAATCTGCCTGTACTCGACAGAAACTTCTCAAGCGGGAATGGCAAAGCGCATGCCAATCCGTATCGGCGGCGTTCATGTCGATATTTTCGCGGTAAATACGGTGTTTTAATTAATTATTGTTGATTTTAAGAGGCTGCTCGCAGCCGTGCGGGTGTGCGTTTGCAAACAACGGGTTGTCTGTAATCAGACAGTCTCTTGAGGCTTCAGTCGGCGAGAAATCGGAATAATTTATTTGACGCCCTTTTGAGCGTCTTTGAGCCGCAGCAGCGGCTTAATTTTTTCGTCGAACTCGTCGGTAAAAATAACGCCTTCGTTGCGCTCTTTAATATTTCCTTCCCGGTCGATGACGACCGAAAAGGGCAAAGTCTCATTCGGGTCGAACAACTGCTTGGTCTTTTTCGAGCCGAACAGGACGGGATAGTTAATTTTCATCCGGCGGGCGAAAGCGCGAACCTTGGCTTTACTTGTTGGCGGGTAAGTGACTCCGACGATTTGCAGCCCGTCCTTTTGATATTCTTGCTGCCACTTCACCAATTCGGGAACCTCAGCTCCGCACGGCGCGCACCAGACAGCCCAGAAATTCAGCAGCACGATTTTGCCTTTGAAATCCTCAAGGCTGACCGTTTTGCCGGTTAAATCCCTGAGAAGAACCACGGGCGCCTTTTCGTTTTGATTGTTTTGGGCAAAGACGAATGCCGGCAATGCCGACAGGCAAATAATTAGAACTGGAATTATCTTTAGCAGTTTCATCAAAACAAATATTTTACTCCGAGCAGAAAATTATAGTCTGTCCTGAGCGCGAACGCGCCGGAGTTGCGAAAAACGGGTAGCTGAATGCTGCCCTCAATCACAAATTGCGGGTCGGCGGCGTATTGCAGTCCGGGAGAGATATAAAACTCCGTCGACGAGCTTCCCGGAACTTTTAATCCGGCGAGCCGACCGTTTCCGCGGGTCAAAAGCGTTGTTTCTAAAATTACAAATAATTCCTTGCCGGGTTTCGTGTAATCAAACGGCAGTAGAACATACTCGAAATCGGTGTTCAGGCGTATCTCATTACCGATACGGAAGCCGTCGCGCATCGTTCGCAAAATGCCTTCCAAGTTTCCGCCGAAGATAAATCTGCCGCCCGCCTGCGAAAAGGAAACATCGAAATGCGGTGACAGCCCGCCGTTAATGGGCGTCAACTGCTCGCGCACGAAAGCCGGAGCGTTGTTTACCTGCTCGGCGGTCGGCGCCGTTTTCTTTCCCGTCGGAAGCTCCAAGCCGAACCGGAAAGCGGCTTGGCGGTCGCCGTAGGTTTTCACAGTTCTGAAAAATCGGTATTTCCCCCAGAGGGTAATGTTGCCAAGCCCTGAGCCGGAGCCTTTATTGGCGCCGTCATCGAACGCCATGTGTGAAATCGGTATTTCAGCTTCCAGTTGCAGCGTCGGCGTCGGCGTGTATGAAACGCTTAAATCCAGCACCTGGCGGGAAACGTCCAAATTCCCCCAATGCTGTTTAATAAAATAAAGGCGCGGAGTAATTGCGCCTCCCTGGTAAACGGTCAGCCCGGGCGAGGTCGTGCGAATAGGAGCTAGCGACTTATTATTTTCCTTTTCCGATTCGACAACGGATAAAGGCGAAGTTTTGACGAAATCGGCATTCACGAACCGGAAGGCAGGTTTTTCGCTGCTGCTATCCCTTATCGAACTGACGGGATTAGTCTTCGTTGCAGCTTCAGCTTTTTTTACCGATTGCAGCTCGATGACTTCCTGCGCGGCGGAAGTCCCTTCGGCGGCGGTTTTCCAGATGCCGGTTATCTCAACTGGCGAATCCGGTTCAATTCCCGCCGTCAATGCGCTCAGAGCTTTGCCTTCGAGGAGAAATTTCTGACCCGACAGCGAATTGACGAGCAGCCATTTATCGCCTTCGCGCGCGAGTTTTCCGGCGACGGTAATGTCGGCTGTGTCGAGCTTGTAACCCGCTTTTTTCAGCGTTTCTTTGAGCGACGCGAAAGAAACCGCTTTATCCGGTTTTGGAACGAAAACTCCGAGTCCTTTCTTGATGTCGGTAATCTCTATTTCTTTTAATTTCGGAGCGTATTCAAGACGGCTAACTGCCTTCTGGATGTTATACACTCAGTTGCCGCAGAGATAGCCGCCGATGTGCATCTGCACCCTTTTGACCTGCGCGTTTGTCACGACAGCGCCGCCGAACAAGAGCAAAACAAGCCCGGCAGCAGCGGTTAATACGATTTTTCTTTTCACTGACCTTTTATCTCCTTTAAGTCTTGGCTGATGGTTTACGCCAGAGGAACTCCGACGCCGCTTGCTTTAAGAATTTCCGCATCGACGCCGCGACCTGTGCAGCAATCCGCGAGTTTTCCGTCGATAACGACTGCCGGCACGCTGCGGATGCCGTATTCTTTGGCTTTTGCCGCTGCACTCTCCTCGTGCATATCCAGGACTTCTACTTCGCACGACGAGGGAGCAATCTCGTTAACCATTTGAATTGCTTCCGCACACGCCGGACAGCCCGCGCTAAATATTTCGATTTTACGTTTTTCAGCCATTATAAATTATCTCCTTCCATTTATTACTATAAACCCTGTACTTGAATACAGAGTCAATGACAGGAGTCGTCACAGCACGTCTCACCACGCAGCCCTTCAATACCTTCATTAACGATAATCGGAACCATTATAAGCGCGGCGACCGGGTCTGCCCACCACCAGCCGAAAGCCGCATTCAGAGCCAGCCCGCCGAGCGAGATTGCCGAAAGATACACACATAAATCGGTTTGTTTGGAATCGGCTTCGAGCGCCCGGCTTTTTATCTCGACGGCAACCCGGCGTTTGGCTCGCGCCAGAACCGGCATCACGACGAGCGAAATTATCAGCAAGACGATGCCGATATAGCTGGTTTCGGGCAATTCCCGCCAAACGAGCGTCGTTATTGAGTCATAGGCAACGTAAGCCGCCAGTAGTAGAAAACTCGCTCCGACGAGCCGCAAAGCTATTTGCTCGCGGCGCTCTCTGGTCTCCTCGTCATCAACCCGAAGTCTCCACAACAGAGAGCCTCCGCTGGTGCTCTCGATGAACGAATCAATGCCGAAACCGACCAGCGACGGGCTGCCCGCGATTATTCCCGCGCCGACGGCAACTAAGCCTTCCAGCAAATTCCAGCCAATCGTGAAATACTCAAGCAATATTCCGCGTTTAACCAGCAATGCGCGATTTGAGACGCTCACCGGCGGATTCGGCTCACGACGCTTTTTCAGCGGTTCGATTTTTACTAATTCACTCATACAAATTCAAAAATTATTTCTTTAATTCTTCTTCAATCAACGCTCTCAAATCCGCTTCGCTGAACCGCGCCAGTCGCCTGCCGTTGACGAAAAACGTCGGCGTTTGCCGCACGCCGAGAGCTTGCCCGTCCTTTAAATCGCGCTGGATTTTCGCGTTATAGCGATTCTCGGCAAAAGCGGCGTCCATTTTGCCCGAATCCAGTCCCAGCTCCGCCGCGTATTTTCTAAACAGCGCGTTGATGTCGGCAGCCGGCGCGCTGGCAGCCTGCGGTCCGTGTTTCGTTCCCCATTCGGGCTGTTTCTGGAAAAGCATCTCCTGCGCCTGCCAGTATTTGCCCTGCTCGCCCGCCGCCTCGGTGAAAGTCGCCGCTGAAAGCGAGTTCGGGTGCAGCGGCATATAGCGGACGACCAGACGAATTCTGCCGTCGTAATCTTTCAAAAGTTTTTTGACGACCGGATGAAAAGCGGCGCAGGCTTCGCATTCCGGGTCTAAAAACTCGACGACCGTGGCGGGCGCGTTTCCTGCGCCAAGAGTCGGGCTGTCCGGGCGGACGAGCGTTTCGGCGCTGACTGTTCCGGGTTTATTTGAGTTGCTATTGCCTGCGGGCGTCACGCGCTCGTTCTGAACCGAACTGCGATAATAGCTGGCGCTGATGACGGCGGCGATGACCACGACGACGGCAATCGCCCCTAAAATTTTCACTTCTTTTCTCGTAAATTTATTTTTTCGTTTCTTCAGTTGTTTTCCTTTTTTCCGTTTTATAAAGCCACAGACATAAACTCACGCCGATAAAAGCGGTCAGCGCCATCAGCGGAATCGTGATAAAGCCGAGCCACTCGATTTGCCGCGACGTGCACGAAACGCCCTGCGTGCAGGGCGTGATGCTTTCCGGCAGAATTCCGTAATAAAGCAGGTTGTGATAAATCGAGATTGCCAGCCCGACCAGCGCGAGCGGCAGGGCATAATACTTCATCCGGCTGCCGTCGCGCATCAATATCCCCGCGCCGATGACCAGCACGAGCGGATACATTGCAATGCGCTGATACCAGCACAGAACGCACGGCGGAAGCTGCATGACCTCGCTGAAAAAAAGACTGCCGACCGTGGCGATTAAAGCGATAATCCACGCCGCATAAGGCAAAGCGTCGCTCGACTTTCTTTCCTGTATTTTTTTAACCGGTTCTGAATTTTCCATCTTTTCTACCTTTTTCAACTTTCGGCACGATACGGTTTAAGCGAAAGCAGTTGTTCTCTGCATTGACTTTCTAGAGTCTGATTTTAATGCCGCCGTTAAAAACTCTCCCTTCAGTATGAGTATATACCTCGCTGAAAGTTGGATTTTGATGCGGCGGGAAAACGACCTGTCCGAAACGGCTCTGGCGCGTGTCGGTGATGTTTTCGGCGTTGATAAAGAGACTGAATTTGCCGAAGGATTTTTCGCCGAAAATTCCCAAAACCCAGTAAGGCTTTGTCCTGAAACGATTGCTCAAAAACTGGCTGCTCGTGTAATACGCCTCGATGCCGGCTTTGAAATTTTCCTCTTTCTCGAACAAGAGGGAGGAGTTCAGTTTGCTTTTCGGCGTGAGCGGCAAAAACTGATTGCCCGCCAGATACTTTGCCTTCGCGTTCGTGTAAGTATAACCGACAAACAGCTTCACGATGTCGTATGAGGCTCTCAGGTTTGTTTCAAATCCCGCGCTTTTCACCGGCTGAGCGGCGTTTGAAAAACTGAAAGTTCCGTTCTGGTTTTCCGATAAAACGAGCGGGTTTTCAATTTCCGTATAAAAGAACATCTGGTTAAACGAATAGGAGAACTTTTCGCCAATAGTGTTGCGATAATTAACGTCGAAAGTTCCGCCGCGGCTTCGTTCTGCTTTTAGGGCGTTGCCGATTGGCAGAACGTTTCGGAAAAGCAGCGTTTCGGCTTCTTCCGTGAAAATACTCGGAGCTTTGTAGCCCAAACCGACGCTGACGCGGCTGCTCAGATTTTCGGTAAATCTATACAGTACGGAAACGCGCGGCAAAGCGAAAACGCCGTAATCTTTCACCGCGTCTAGCCTGAATCCGGCTTCAAGCGAAAGCTTTTCCGTCAGGTCGAAACTATCCTGCACGTATCCGCCGAAAGTCGTTCCGGTTTCGTTTCTTCTGATTAAACTAACGGCGCTGGCGTCTTCTCTGAACTGGTCGTAAACCGCGTTGAAGCCGAAAACCAGCGCGTGATTTTTGATTGGATGAAAATACGAAACGTCGGTATAGGAATTAAACTGGCTGCCTTTGAAAAGATAATTGGGAATTTCGATTTCGCGATTGAAAAACGCAATGCTTTGTTTGGCGATAATTTTTCTGCCCGCCGAAAAATCGCGGTCAAACTGCACGGTCGTGATATTTCGGAGTGAATTGTTGTTCTCGAAATATTGGTGAAAATCGCCTGCCCGCCCGCGAATGACGAAAACGTCGCCGCCTTTGCGGTTTTGATAAGTGGTTGAGTTTCCAACCATCAGGCGCGTTTTCTCGTCGGCGTAAAAGAAAAGACGCGGGTTTATGTTGAACGAGAGAGTTTTCGGCAGCTCCGTAAAATCATCGTCGTCAACGTCGTATTCCTTCTGGTAATTGATTGAGCCTAAAAAGGTGTAGCCGAAACGATTGATTTTACGCGTGTTGAAAATGGAAAAGTCAGTTCCCAAAGCCGAAGTCTGATTAAAAATCATCGACGTGACCGGCTCGTCCTGCGGCTCTTTGCTAATGAAATTAACGACGCCCGCAATCGCGCCGCCGCCGTAAAAAGTCGCCGAAGGACCTTTGATGATTTCGACCTGTTTCAAATCGAGCGGCGGAATGTCCAAAAGGCTCAGGCTGCCGGAAAAACCGCCGAAAGCCGGAAAACCGTCTTTTAGAATCTGCGTGTATCTGCCGTCCAAGCCTTGTATGCGAATGCTCTGCGTGTAGCTGGTAGCGGAAGCCTGCTGCACCTTGATGCCGGTGCTTTCGTTGAGAATCATCGAAACGTTCGACGAGCGCATATTGCTTTTTTCGTCCACTTCTTCCTCGTCGATGGCTTCGACGCGCGTCGGTTCGTCGTCAATCTCGCGCCCCGTGCGCGTCGAGCTTATAACAACCTCGCCGACTTCGTTAACTTTCAGAAAAATAACTTTTTCGCCGGCGTCGGCGAGCGGAAAGGTAACGCTCAGTTGTTGAATTTCGTATCCCTCGCCAACAATTTCGATAATCTGTTCGCCATCCGGAATGCCCGTCAATTCTGCTCTGCCGTTTGCATCGGTAGTCGCTGAAATCTCGGTATCCCTTACGGAAACCTTTGCGCCTGCGACCGGTTGTTTGGTTTCTTCCGTTTGAACCGCAGCTTTGAATGTATTTTGTGCGTATGAAATCTGCGCCGTCAGCATGACGACAAAAAATGTAAAAAATAATAGGGCTTGTTTCATTAGTATCTGTCACCTCTTGAGAATAAATTTAAATTCACGAAACTTAGCGCCCAAGCTCGATTTCATAATCGGCTGGGTGCAAAAATAAACGGTCTTTTCGCGTAAAATCACGAAAAAAAGACACACTTAGGCTGTGAAATTAAATTTCGGCGGTTGCCAGATCGAGTTCAGGTATTGATTGGAGTAATTGTTTTGATAAAGATTTGCCTGAGAGGTCGCCGCGAAGGCTTCCGGTTCTTCCGTGATCAAAAGAGTAGTCAAATTATACGAAGTTGAGACCTGACGGCAGGAACAAATGCAGAAAGGCGAGCATTCGTGAGTTTCTTTTTCAGTCCCGCTATTGTCAGCTAACAGCGTTTGCTCGTTTTCAGACCGGGCGTAAGAAAATCCGCCGCCCGTCTCGAAGTCCTGACAGGGCTGCACGGATAAGACCAGCAGATAAATGCTGAAAATAAAGCAAAAAACTTTTATTAATGTCGAATTTCGCATCACGCGCAAATGTCATTATAAAAGTTGAACCGACATTATGCCAATCTGCTTTGCTCTCCGACAAAACTTTCGAGCTATTTACGGATTTTATCGGGTAACTGCCTGAAAATCTTTATCAGCGATTCGTAATCACCGATGGTTTCAGGCGACGGAGCTTCGCAACTTTGATTAATCCGCTTTGAACTTTTTGCGGCTTACAGTGACGATTTTGACAATAGCCACAATAAATTTATGCTTGGTCATTAATCGGTTACGGTATTATAAAGTTTATTAAAATATGACAACACCGGCATACCCGGCGGCAAGATCTGCCTCGATAACTCTGGAGCGTTACTTTACTCGTCATTTGGAGGAGGAAAAGCTTCAGGGGCGGAGCGATTTTTTAGCCGCGAAACCTGATTTACAGGCGATTGAGTCGATTATCGATGCGGCGTTCTGGTCCAGCCTCCAGCGCCATGAAGGTTATTTTCCGAAGATTTCACTTGCCTTTCTGCCTCCCGCACAGGCGAGAGAGCCACTCGTCTTCGAGCAGTCTCTCGAGCTTCATCCGGAGTCTTTAATCAGGCTAGCGCCAGCTGTTGAGCGTGCCGGGATTCATCTCGGCGTGTGGCGCAACGGTGGAAACGCGCTCGAAGTTTGGGGAACGACGCGCACGCTGCCGAGATTTTGTTTCGTGCTGGAAGTCGTTGAGCCGGGCTTGCTGGTGGTCAAATACCGCCGCAGTAAAGATTCCGTCAAGTTCGTCAATGTCATGGCGCTCAGCGGAGATCAGATAAAAGAGATAGACGAGGAAGGAACAAAACTGACAGACTGCCCGATGCTTCTTGCTTCCCTACTGAGCTTCGGGCTGCTCGCCGCACAGGATGACGCGGTAAGTGTCCTCATTCAACTGGCGGCTTCGATGCGCGCTCACGGGCGCGGCGGACTGTTGCTGGTCGTTCCGCAAGGTTCGGAAGCCTGGCGCGAGTCGGTCGTCTCGCCCGTTTCTTATTCGGTCATGCCGCCGTTTACTGAATTGGCAGCGCTAGTCGGGCAGAGCGAGGAAGAAAAGAGCAGCCAATTATGGCTCGAAAAAGTTCAGGATGCGGTCGAAGCGATAGCGGGATTGACCGCTGTCGACGGCGCGACCGTCATCAGCGAACAGTATGAGCTGCTCGCCTTCGGCACTAAAATAAAGCGCCGCTCCGGGGCGGCACAAGTCGAGCAGGTGATCGTCACGGAACCGGTAGTCGGCACAGCGGCGACGATCGTTCATCCTGTGCAGATCGGTGGAACGCGCCATCTTTCGGCGGCGCAATTCGTCCAGGATCAGCCCGGCGCTATTGCTCTGGTCGCATCTCAGGACGGACGCTTCACCGTCTTCGCTTGGTCTCCCTGCGAAGATATGGTTCACGCGCACCGGATCGAAACTCTTCTTTTTTAAGGTTGTATTTCATCATTAGAAGTTTCGGTCAAACGAGTCTTCCAGGCGTGAGGCAAATCCATTTTCAGCAGCTGCAGTTGAGACGCGTCATCCATCATTTCCCGGACGAATTCAAGCACGTCGGAGAATGCCTGCTTCTGCTCCTTCGACTGCATCCACTTATCCAGGGAAGGCAGTTTTTCGTGCAAGTCAAAGTAAGAAACAATGTAACTGGCAGCAAAAAACTCTTCAAAAGTTTCGTGCGCAAAACGCCAGCGCCGCCCTCTATGTAGCAAACCAGCCGCCAGTAATTGATTGAGAAGGTGCAGCTCGTCTTTGACCGACAGATGGTATAAACGGTTCAGGAGATTGGAGAGGCTTTCGGCTGATTGCCCGCCGCCGTCACCTTTCTTCTCGTCGAGCAGATTCATGAGCTGCTCGTGAGGCAATCCGACACCGCGCCTGCCGGTTTCTATAAAGGTGTGCAGGGCGATTATTTCCAACGCTTTCTGCCAGCCAGCCCACAAATTATCGTCCTTTTTTACTCGGAGCAATTCCCGGAAATAACGTTCATAGATTTGGCTTTGGGTCGAGCTGACCTGCTGTTCTTCATCCTCTTCCATGATCATCGAGAACAGAAGCGGCGCAATCGGCTTTTGACCGAAATATCTTAACTGCCGCAGGACATGGTTTTTGCGCGCGGAATGCAGTTCGGAGTGTTCGAGAATGGAAGGAATTACGTCCAGGGTCAACGGGTGCAAATGGAGAGTGCTAATATTTGACGGACTCGTATCGAGCGGTCGGGTCGAGATGATAAAACGACAGCTTCGGTAATCGGCGTGTTTGGCAGTTTTGAGAATCTCTTCCAGACTTTGCTGAATCGGCGTGATGACCTCGGAAACTCCGTCAAATAAAATCAGGAATTTGCCGGTTTGCAGTTGTCCTTTAATAATTTCCTCGTCAACCGCCACTCCGTCGCGCGCCCGTAGCGTATCGGCAATTGCCTGGATGAGCGAGCCTGAATAATAGCTCGCCGGAATAAACAACGGCACAAATCCTTCCAATGATTCGGGCAGGCGCTTTTCAATCGCCAGGTAAGATAGGCGCGCCAGAATGGTGCTTTTTCCCGCTCCGCCTTTTCCGACCAGCAGGATAGGCTGCTGCGGAGCCAGAGCCTCGGCGATTCGCTGATGCAACGTTTCTCCCGTCGGGTCAAACGGAATCAAACCGTCGGAATCTTCCGCCGGCAACCCGAAATATTTCTCCGCGACCCGGCTAATATCTTTGAGCTTGGTGATCCGCTTTCGGTATCCGAGAAACAGTATCCGGCGTCCCAGACCGGGAACCACCAGCAGCGGTTTGGCGGAGATGGAAATAAGCAAAGTGCGCGAAAAAATTATGCTGCCGCGTTGCCACGCCAGTAATAACAGTGCCATCATTCCGAAAAGATAGGTAATAAGGAAACCGCCCAAAGCGGTCAGAGGGAGAAACCACGCACTTTGATGATGCGTTTGGTAAAACTCCGAGATGGCTCGCGGAAGCGTCAACGCAAATGAATCATTATAATTTGCCGGAAATTCCGTATAGTATTCATAGCGATTATCGGCTTTATAAAGCGCAAATACGCGGCGCGGCGGTTGCCGGTCGCCCGGCGTAAACGGACCTTCGCCGCCAATCGGTAAGCCGACCAGCAAATCGTAATTCTTACCCTTAGCGTAGAGCACATTGTCGAACCGCTTTTCGTTAGATAAAGGCGAGCCGAAATCGTGCAGCAGCTTTTCCCGCATATACAGAGTCCCGATGCCGCCTACAATGCCGAGGCGGTCATACAGCATTCTTTCAAAGAAAAGCGATTCGTATTTGTCGCGGTCTTCCGGCGGAACGCCGTCAAGCAGCGTTTTGAGCAGTTCCTCGTTGTATTTCGGATGCGGTCCGGGGGTTAAATGCGAGTCGGGCGTCGGAAGCCTGCGGAAGGTGCCGCTCTGACCGAAATAAGCAATAGCCTCGCGGTCAGTGACGTTGTAGGTCATGGCTCCGGTCGAGAAAATCTGAAAGTGGATGGTCACGAACTTAAATTCCGAGGGAGTTCCCTGCTCTTTGACGATTTCATCATGGTCGGCTACCCAATTACGATACATAGCCCGCATGAGTTGTTTGTCCGGCGGCTCGCCCGGTCTTAAATATAGAAAAACCGCCGCAGCCGCCAACCCGGCTAAGACGAGGGCGATGATGATAATTACAAGGTTTCGCCGAGCTTTCATGCGTATGCACGCGCAGACTTTCAAATTTATATAATCTCAAAATGAGAAAGCCCGATAAGATAGCGTTATTAAAACTTCAATGTCAAAATTCCAAGTGATGGACAAAATACGCTGGTCTGCCGTGTGGAAGATTGAAGCAAGAGGCAGCGGAGCTTATTTGTTCGCTTCCTTTTTAACCGATTGCAGGAAATTTGTAAATATTTTTTTGTTGAATACTGCTAAGGTAAGAAAAAACAATAATGGATACTGAAGTTTACGCTAGGTGCAGCGGTTATTTGACTTTGTTATCTCCGGAAAATTCACCCGGAAAAAACAAAAAAAAATCGTGTCAAAGCTAAATATAGAAAATGCCGACCTTGTGCCGGAAAAATGAACTCCTGAGCGATAAAAAGGGGTAACAAAATTCCTTCAAATTTTAAAATACTCGACTGTTTCATTGATTGCACATTGTTTAATTCCGTTTCAGTTTTTGTTATAATATTATGATATAGGTCTTTAATGCCCGAAGCATTCCGGCTTTAAATACTGCTACTGCCCATACTTTTACTTTGGAGGGCTTTAATAATGGGCGCGCCAGCTCAAAATATACTGTTGCCGCCGCAAACGAATATGATGCGAGTGGTATTTCTTTATGTCGGTCAGGGAGAATCAACCCTTTTGTTTATCCCAAATAATGGGACACATTTAAAAATGTTGATTGATTCCAACCAGGGAAGAAATACGGGCGGAATAGACCTGATCAAAATGCTCAAAGACCTTTGTGAAGGTGAAGAAGCCCGTCTGGATTACTTTGTCAACACCCATCCGCACTCCGACCATGCCGGAGATTTGGACGCAATTCAAGATGAGATTGAAATCACCAACGTCTGGCACAGCGGACACGACCCCGGTCCCAATCACAGCGAAGCCTATAACGCACTTAAAAAATTAAGAAAGAAGGTTTCCGATAACGGCGGCGAAGACCGAGCTCTGTGCGGGAGCCGCGAAACACAAACACTCGGCGAAGCCGTCTACAATGTTTTGTCGCCGGCTCAATATGTCCAGGATGATATAAGCGATGAAACGCCTGAAATTCGCTATCGCCGTATTCATGAACACTGCGCGGTTCTCCGGATCGGTTACGGAAGTCCGGAGCCGAAATTCGTTTTAATAACCGGGGATTCGGACAAATGCGCTTGGAAAGAACACATTACCGAATATCACGGGGCAGGAGACGAAAACCGGCTGAAGGCGGAAGTTTTAAGCGCTTCCCATCACGGCTCGCGCACGTTTTTCAAAACAGACGAGAACGACCCTGAGCCTTACACGCGGCACATGGATTTTATTAGCCCGCAGTATTTAGTAATTTCTTCGCCGGTGCAGGAGGAGAGCTGCCACGGTCATCCGCACGACGACGCTCTTGAGTTGTATAAAAAGTACGTTGCCGAAGAAAACATTCTGCATACCGGAGAAGGAAAAACTTCATATATTTTGGATATTTACTCAGACGGTCAGATATTTATCGACGACGACAACGGCGATTTGGCTTCAACTTACGGCTTTACCTCCGACGAGGCGAATAAGAACAATTCAGGCAATTCAAATAACGGCGGCAACAATTCACGGACTTCGCCAAACAAGAGCCCGTATGTGATAACCCGCGTGGACGAAAGACCGATGGGGTAAATTCTAAATGAAAAATCTTTCTTGGATGGCGCGATACCCGGAGTTATATCGCGAGGAAAGACAGCAAATTGAACGTCGTTTTCCAAGCCTGAAGTTTTGCGACACGCTTTTTGAAAAAGGCAAACTCGCTTATCACGGCGAAATAGCGGTTCGCTCATCATCCGGCACTTTAAAAAGAAAGATAATACTGGTTTATCCGAATCTTTTTCCCGCCAATCCTCCGCAAGTAACTCCGATTCAATCTTTAACCGAAGATGAGCCTCACGCGGCTCCTTTGGTAGAGATGATTTCAGCCAGACACCAAATGAACAACGGGTCGCTCTGCCTGGTTGAACAGGATCCTTTTCGTAACGGGGTTGGAATAATCCGCGGTATCGACGTGTTGCGGCGCGCGAGCCAGTGGTTTTTCGCCAATGAAAGCGGTCACAATCCTTACGATTCCCTCGAGGCGGACCTGCAAGCACATCTTGATAAAATCGGCGACGTTTTATTAGGACCCGAATTTTATACGGATGAGCTCCAGAAAGGCGGTTATTTCTATGTCGCGCCGTATCCTGCCAGGAGTGAATCTGTTTTCCGCTTGGTAGGCTTGGCTTTTTCTTCGGATTTTGAAGAAATTATCAAATTTAAAGATTGTCGAAAGACGTTTGAGCAATGCTTTCCTTGGATAACCGGCGAGGTCTGGAATACTGCCGAAAATTTTGCGAATAATCAGGACGCCTTGGGCAAAT